>CAZBVF010000021.1:0-4365 GCA_964495335.1 uncultured Candidatus Saccharibacteria bacterium | reverse complement strand
CCTGTCTAAAATAGCGTGCTTTATTAAAGCATTAACAATTTTAATAACCGGTGCTTCAAAAGCTATGTCTTTAAGGTCTTTCGTCTTCTCTTTGCCAGACTCTCTTTTCTCTTTTTTAATAATATCCCCGAATTCCGCTTTTAAGGTCTGGCGATACTGTTTTAAAACGCTCTTAATGCTTTTTGAATCCGTTAATCTTGGTAAAATCTTCAGGTCTGACTTTTTTTTAATAAAGTCTATCATCTGCAAGTCCCTCGGATTCATCATAGCAACCTCAAGAGCATTTTCTCTCTTCCTGAAAGCAACAATGTTATGAGATCTTGCGATTGATTCTGGAATAATTTTCAAAACCTCGGGACTTATTTTCTCTTCCCGAAGATTCACAAAAGGAATTCCCAATATGTAAGCCTTAGTTCTTATAAGATCCTCTTCTTCAATTAGTCCTTTTGAAATTAATACGTCTCCAACCTCTCTTTCAGAGGCCTTAGCTTCTTTTAAGGCTTCTTTGAATTGCTCTTTTTTTAAGAGCCCTGAATCCAACAAGAATTTCTCCAGTTGTTTTGCTTCAACCTGCATTTTTTTTATTTTAAAGCTGATTTTATTTTCTCCAAAACTTCTTTCATCTTATAATTAGCTTTAATTAAATAGTCTTTGGCACCGAATTCAATTGCTTTTTGGACATCTCCGGCCGATTCAAGATTAGTTAAAATAATAACGGGGATGTCTTTAGTTTCATCATCTTTTTTAATTCCTTCTAAGGCCTCAAAGCCGTTCATTTTGGGGAGAATGAGATCAAGAAGGATTAAGTCCGGCTTTTCTGATTTTGCCAGTCTTAACCCGGACTGTCCGTCCAAGGCTCTTATAACCTCATAACCCTCCCCGGCAAGCAAAGCTCCGAAGGTTTCCTGAAGAGCGCTTTCATCTTCTATAAATAATATTTTTTCAGACATATTTTTAATTTATTAATTATCTTTAACCTTTATTTTTTAACAGGTAAGGAAAAATAAAACGTTGAACCTTTCCCAGATTCAGACTCAAACCATATTTTACCTTCCATCATTTCTGCTATTGATTTTGAGATGTAAAGACCCAGGCCCGATCCTTGGGTGCGGTATCTCATAGTTTCTTTCCCTCTGAAAAATTTCTGGAAAATATATTTTTTATCATTTTCCGGAATTCCTATTCCGTTGTCTTTCACTTCAAAAAAAACAGATGAATTTTTTTTATAAAGAGAAACTTCAACTTTGCTTTTCTTCTCCTTGTCCGACAAAGAGGTATATCTCACAGCATTGTCAATTAAGTTCTCAAGGATAATTTTTACCCTGGAAGGATCTCCAAAAACTTTTGGCAAACCTTCCTTTTCTTTAAAAACTACACTCACATTAGAAGCTTTAGCTAAAGGTTCTGCTTTTGAGACAGCTTCTTTTGCTAATTTTCCCAAGGAAAAATGAGTTTTTTCAATTACCAAATTTCCTCCTTCAATCCTTGAAACCGTTAAAAGCTCTGTTATCAGTTCTTGAACTCTGTCCATGTTCTCTCTCAATATCTCAAGATATTTCTTTTGTTTTTTTTCCAGCTTGCCTGATTTCTCAGACAAAAGGAATTCAGAAACCCATTGGCAATTGGAAACGGGAGCTCTGAGCTGATGGGAAACTATTTTTATAAACTCTGATTTTAGTCTATTCGCTTCAATTTTCTTTTCAAGTCCTCTACTCAAAGCAAAATTAATAAGAAGAAGTCCGAGTCCCATTGAAACTACTATTGAAGCAACTATAATGGGATCTCTGACAATACTGTTCGCAATAACATAACCAACCAAAACGAGAACAATAGTAGCAACTCCCATTATCACAAAAAAATACTGAGGGTTTTCTGATAAAGAAAATCTATAATTTCCGTTTTCTTTTTGTTTTTCTTTTTTCATTATGATTTTACAAGTTAATTATATCATAAAAAGGTTAAGTTAAAAAAACAATTTTTAAAATTGACTGAATAACTTTTTTTTGATTAAATACAGTTATACGAGATATAGAAGAATGCAGAATTTCCGATTTAAAAACCGCTCCGACTTTAAAACAAATTGCTTTCTGAAAACTCCCCAAGGAATAATCGGTCTATAAAAAATGCCGGGGTATAGTGTAACGGCAGCACGAGTCCTTTGGGAGGATTTAGTCCCAGTTCGAATCTGGGTACCCCGACCAAACTATTTCAATGCGGGTGTCGTATAATGGCTATTATTTCTCCCTTCCAAGGAGAAGATGACGGTTCGAATCCGTTCACCCGCTCCAAAATAAAAACCAGCAGAATATTCTGCTGGTTTTCAAGTAAAGATCAAATCTCTTACCTCACAGCATCTTTTAAAGCCTTTCCGGCTTTAAACCTGGGAACTTTCATCTTAGGAATCTTAATCTTAGCACCAGTCTTGGGATTCCTTCCTTCTCTTGCCTTTCTGCTGGAAACCGTAAATTTTCCAAATCCTGGTAAAACCACGTCTTTGCCTTTGGAAAGAGACTTTGAAATTTCGTCTATGACAACATTCAAAGTGTCTCCTGCCTGTCTCTTGCTCAAATCGGTCTTTTTAACTATGGATTCAACTAATTCACCTTTGGTCATAATTAATTTGAGTCAGAAGCATTAAATAATGCTTGCAGATTAGTTTGGTTCCGACTTTTTTATTTAGCATATTCCACTATCCTGCTTTCTCTTATAACATTCACTTTTATCTCCCCGGGGTAGTTAAGCTCTTCTTGAATCTTTTTGGCAATATCTCTGGCCATCCCATAAGCGGTACTGTCATCAACTTCTTGAGGACGGACAAACACCCTTATCTCTCTTCCAGCATTCAATGCCCAGGCTTTTTCAACTCCCTCAAAAGAAAGAGCAATCTTTTCAAGATCTTCCAATCTCTTCAAATAATTTTCAAGGGTATCTTTTCTTGCTCCGGGTCTTGCTCCTGAAATCTGATCAGCTGCTTGGATTAAAACCGCTTCAAGTGACTGATAGGGATATTCTTCGTGATGAGACTTCATGGCATCAATAACTTCTCTTCTTTCTCCGAACTTCTCTAAAATCTTTATTCCAATATCCACGTGAGATCCTTCAATCTGATGGTCAACCGCTTTTCCTATGTCATGAAGAAGACCCGCTCTCTTGCAAACGCTCACATCAGCTCCAATCTCACCTGCCAAAGCTCCGGCTAAATGGCAGACTTCAATTGAATGAAGCAAAACATTTTGACCGTAGCTCGTCCTGAATTTTAACCTGCCCAGCAAATTAACAAGTTTTGGATCTACTCCTATAATTCCCGTGTCATAAATTGCCTGCTCTCCCGCTTCCTTCATTTGGGAGGAAACTTCTTCTTTGGTTTTTGCCACAATTTCTTCAATTCTGGCAGGTTGAATTCTTCCATCTTCAATTAGCTTTTCTAAGGATTTTTTGGCAATGTATCTTCTCACGGGATCAAATCCCGAAATCAATATTGTCTCCGGGGTTTCATCTACCACCACTTCAACTCCGGTTAATTTTTCAAGGGTCTTTATATTCCTTCCTTCCTTTCCTATAATCCTGCCTTTAATCTCATCTGAAGGCAAGGCCATGGTAGAGCTTGTAGTTTCCTGAGTCTGGCTCAAGGCAAACTTCTGAATGGCATAGCTGAGAATCTCTTTTGCTTTCTTTTCAAGCTTTTCTTTTCCTTCTTGATCAAGTTTTTTTGTTCTTTCTATAATATCTTTTTGATATTCTTCTTTTACTTTCTCCAATAATTCTTTCTTTGCTTCCTTTCTATTTAACTTTGAGACTCTTTCCAGTTTTTTGAACGCTTCTTTCTTTAATTCCTCAAGGCTTTCTTTGATCTTTCTTAATTTCTCCAGCTTTTCTTGAAATTCTTTTTCTTCTTTTTCGTAGTCGGAAATCTTCTTGTCCAGATTTTCCTCCCTTTTTAAAAGAATCTGTTCTGCTCTGTAAATATCGCTTCTTCTTTTGTCTTCCTCATCTTTAACCTTGTCTATTATCTTTCTCGCCTCTTCTTTTGCCTGATCTATTGCATTTTTAGCATCTTCATTAGCTTTTTGAACTTTCTTTTGAAGCTTTGCTTCTAAAGTTCCTGCTCTTTTTTTCAATAGAGATTGGCGGAGATAGTACCCCGACAATATCCCGAGACATAAACCGAAAATCCCCACTGAAAGTAGGATTAATTGTTCCATATTTTTCCAAGTAAAATCGGTTTTGCATAATTCTATAATTCAATTGTTTAAATTATACCTAATCTGACTTTACCAAATTGATTAATTTACCTTCTTCATTATAGTATTTAAAAGGGCCGTTTGTCAACGACCCTTCAGTTTTAATTTCTTTTTTAGTAAGGAG
>CAZBVF010000020.1:0-19445 GCA_964495335.1 uncultured Candidatus Saccharibacteria bacterium | reverse complement strand
CTGGGTTTTGGTTTTTGGTATCTTTCTTCTCTCGGAGATTTTTCTCCTCAAGAGAATGGAGAAGATAACGATGTTGTTGCTATTGTCAACGGGGAAGAGATATCCCGCTCCGATCTTAATGATTTTGAAATGCAGACTGCTGCGGAAATGGGTCTTGATGCTAGTTCCCTAGGGGAAGAAGAAAAGGAACAAGTTCAGTCCCAAGCAATTGAAGGTCTTATTTCCAGAACGCTTCTTTATCAAGAAGCAAGAAATTCAGAGATAGAAGCTCCGGAAGATCAAATTGATGAACAAGTTGAAGAGACAAAAAGTCAATTTGAAAGCGATGAAGAGTTTGAAGACGCTCTTGAAAATGAAGGTATAACTGAAGAAGAATTAAGGTCAAGAATAGGCTTTAATGTTATTCTTCAGTCTTACATCGACAGAGAGCTTGATTTTTCTTCTGTTAAGATTGAAGAATCGGAAGTGGAGGAGATGTATAACCAAGTAGTTTCTGAACAAGGTGAAGAAGCAGTTCCTCCTTTGGAAGAAGTTTACGAACAAGTTGAATCAATGTTAATGCAACAAAAGCAGGAAGAAGAATTGGAAAAACATATTGAAAACTTGAAAGAGGAAGCGGACATTGAAATTTTGATTTAAGTTTTTAAAGAAAAAACTTATTCGCACCGGATTTTTTCCGGTGCGTTTTTGTTGGAAAATCGATAGAAAAATGATTTTCTGGTAAAATGAAAATATGAAAAAAAGTATAGTTATAATTTTCCTTCTTTTTTTAGTTTCTTTATTTATTTTTCAATGGCTTTCAAAAGAGACTCTGGAAGATAATAATTCTTTGATTGAGGAAGAAGAAGATCAAGAATCAAACGAAGAGCAAGAAGAAGTAGAAGAGAAAGAAAATAATAGTTCTGTTGTTTCTCCTGACAAAAGCCTTGAAGGGCAATTGGTAGAATATCGGTTCACAATTAATAATGTTCCTTCTCCCAAAGGGGTTTCTTTCTCACCTGACGGGAAAGAGATTTGGGTGACTTCTTTGACCAATAAAAAGGTTGGTGTTTATGTTTTTGATTCTTTAACGGGAGAACAAAAAAAGAAAATTTATCTTCCTGACGGAGGAGGAGTTGAAATTGTTTTCAATGAAGAGGGTACGAGGATATACGTAAGCCAAATGGAAACTGCCCGTGTTTTTGAAATTGACAGTTTTAGCAAAGAAATTCTTCGTGTCTTTGAAACAAACAGTTCTTGGACTAAAGTTCTTTTCGTCTCACCGGACGAAAAGAGATTGTATGCTTCAAATTGGGTCGGGAACAATGTTTCTGAATTTAATGTTGAGACGGGAGAGCTTTTGGAAAATTTTCCTTCTGTAAAAACGCCCAGAGGGTTGTATGTTACTGAAAATGGCAACGATCTTTATATCGCCGGGTTTGGGGAAGGAGATTTTCAGCGAATTAATTTGAAAACAAAAGAAAGTGAAATTATTTTCAAAACCAATGGTGCCTTGCGCCATATTGTCGGGGACGAAAAAAGAGGAATTCTTTTTGTCTCTGACATGGGAAAGGGAAAAATCTGGCAGGTGGATATGGAAAAAAAAGAATTTTCGGACTTTGCGGACACGGAAATCAATCCAAATACAATTGTTTTGAGCCCGGATAAAAAAATTCTCTTTGTTTCTAATCGAGGGAAAAATTATTCTGAAACCAACTATAATATTCCCGGTCCGGAATGGGGATCTGTTCTTTTGTTTGATACAGAAAGCGGTGAATTATTGGATGCTATTGTTGGGGGCAATCAGACAACCGGCTTGGATATTTCTCCTGACGGGAGAACACTTGCTTTCTCTAACTTTTTAGATCATAATCTTGAAATTTACCGTGTTCCTTCTTATCAAGAGTTAAAAGAAGGAAATGGAGGTGCTTCTGAAAGTTACAAGGATCAGTTAAGAAAAATTAACTTTTAAATGATCAGAAATAAAATTTTGCCAGTTATAATATTATCAATAGCAATTGTTTTTGCAGGATTGTATTATTTTTTGTTTTCGGGACCGTCAACAAAACTTGAAACAGAAAGAGTGGTTTTTAGTCAAGGAGCAACTCAGGAGGAGATTGTTTCTAAATTAAAAAAGGAAGGATATATAAGGAGCGAATGGGCTTTTGAATTTGTTCTGGAAAAGAAAGGATGGGAAAATAAAATTGAGCCCGGCGGATATGAAGTTTCAAAAAATATGAATGTCTGGACTTTAGCAGAAACTCTGGTTAATTTTCCTTCTGAAAAATGGGTGGTTGTTCCCGAAGGATTAAGGAAAGAACAGGTAGCTAAGATAGTAAAGGAAAAACTTGGTTGGCCGGAGGATATTAAAAAAGAATTCCTTTCCAATTCAGAAGAAGGATATTTGTTTCCGGATACTTATTTACTCCGGGTAAGCAATCTTGAAGGTTCTGGCAAATTGGCAGCCCAAAGAATGCAAAACCGGTTCAACGAAGAATTGTCGGATCTTTTTGAAGATGCCAGAGAAAAGAATATTAGGAATGACACCTTGGTTATTCTTGCTTCTATTGTTCAGAGAGAGGCTTCCAGAAAAGAAGATATGTCTCTTGTCTCGGGTATTATCTGGAACAGATGGTTGAACAATATTAAATTTGAAGTGGATGCTACGGTTCAATACGCCTTGGGAGAACCGGGAGATTGGTGGCCGACCGTAACGCTGGAAGATTATAAATTTGAATCTCCTTATAACACTTATCTTTATGAAGGGCGACCTCCCGGACCAATTTGCAACTCGGGTTTTTCAGCGTTAAAATCTGTGATTTATCCAGAAGAAAGCGATTATTTTTACTATATCCATGACAGTGAGGGAGAGATTCATCCTGCTAAAACTTACTCAGAGCACAGAGAAAATGTTGAAAAGTACCTTCAAAAAAGTGATTTTAAGATATAAGAAATAAATGTTAAAATAATAATTAATAAAAACTATTATGAAAATATCTAAAAATTTGCCGCAATTTAAAAATGAAAAAGCTTTAATTGTTGTTGTCGGAAAGCAGGAAGGAAAATTTTATTTCGCCAACGAAGGAATAATTGAGAATTTAGATTACTTTAAATTCGAAAAGCCTAAATATTCTGACAGAGAAGGTCATTTTACCGAAAGAGGGGAAAGAGGCGTTTACAAGAGAGGTGCGGTTTATGAGCCCAAGAAAGAAAGGATAATAACTGAATTAGTTAATCGTTTGGGAGAAAACGTCAAAAAGCTTTTAGCTAAAAACGAAGCAGATATTATTTATTTAACTTGCCCGGACTATCTTAAAAAAAGAGTAAAAGATGCTTTTCCTGCTTCTGCTAAAAAAAAGACAGAGATTATTTTAACTGGAAATTATTGTGATTTTCACCCTTTTGATTTATTGGAAAAAATGAAAGACAAAATTAAGGGGAAAAGATATTTTCCTGTTAAAAAAGAGGAAAAGAAGATTATAGAAAAATCTGAAAGAGCCAGAAAGATTATTAAAGGTAAACCAAAGATCTAAATTGTTTATGGGAAAAAACAAAATAAAATTTGAAGTATTCTTTATTATAATAGTTATAATTATAGGACTGAGTTTTGTTTGGTATCTTGTTCGAGACACGGAAGATCAAACAGAAGTTCCTATCAACGGCCAGATTGACACCAATGACTGGGAAATATTTAATGATGAAAGATTTAACTTTTCCTTGAAGTATCCGGCAAATGACTGGAATATTTATGAAAAAAATTCCGATGACCCTGTCCCTGCCTTTAACTTTTATATTAAACCTGCCGGAGTTCCTCTTGATTTACCCCTTGATCATTTTGCAAACATTAATCATCTTTCTGTCTATCCCAAAGGAATGCCCACGGAAGGTTTAGTAGGGGAAACAAAACCGCTTGATTTTGATCTTGAGATTGAGACAGAAGAATCAAAAGTTTATTTGCTCGAAGACAACACTCCTTTCGCAGCTTTTATAAAGCCTTCCAATCCGCCACAGAATTGGAATGAGCATGGTTTTATATGGATGCGCCTTAAAGTTGATAATCTCAATGTTCGTTGTTTCAGGAATGACGAGGAGATTGATTCGGAAGATTGTGACCCGATGCTCAAAGGGGATCAAATTGTCAGAAGCGGATCGGTTAACAAAAAGTTATGGGAAATTCAAAAAGAAGTTCTAAGAAATTTCTATTTTACGGGAGAAGAACCGAAAAATAGTCTGATTTCAGTTGATAACCCTTTGCCGGGAGAAGTTATTGAAACTCCTTTTGAGATTGAGGGTCAAGCTCGGGGTCAATGGTATTTTGAAGCAGAATTTCATATTGTGCTTACTGATTGGGACGGTAAAATTATTGCTGAAACAAATGCTCGGGCTCAGGACGACTGGATGACCGAGGAATTTGTTCCCTTTAAAGCAACAATTGAATTTGAAAGTCCTTATGAAGAAGGAGATCCGGATTTTATGAAAAACGGAACTCTTATTTTAAGAAAAGCAAATCCCTCCGGATTACCTGAAAACGATGATGCTCTTGAAATTCCTATAAAATTTGAATAAAAGTTTTAAAGAAATAACCTGAAATTTTTATTAACAGATTGACAATAATTTTCAATAATCGATAATAAATTAAAGAGAGTTTGTGGAATGTCGATTCCAGTCGCCTCTTATAATACAGCTTAAGCTGTTTAATAAAATGGCAAAGAAAAAGAAAGCTAAAAAGTAACTTTATCACTGCCGGTCTTGCGAGGCCGGCAGCTTTTATTTCCAATAATGATAAATTTTGTTAGAATAGAACTATTATGGAAATAGAATTAAATGATCAAAACTTTGAAGAAGAAATAAAAAAGGCTGAAAAGCCTATTTTAGCTGATTTTTGGGCTTCTTGGTGTATGCCTTGCAACATGTTAACACCTATTTTAGAGAAATTGGCTGGAGAATATGAAGACAAGTTAATTTTTGCAAAGGTAAATTTGGACGAATCTAAAATTATTGCTCAAAAGCTTGGAATTGACAGAATTCCTACAGTTGTTCTTTTTAAAGAAGGAAAGCCGGTGAGTGGTTTTATTGGAGTTAAGGGAGAAGAGGATATAAGAAAATGGATAGAAAGCTTATTGGGAGAAGGGGAGGAAAAAAAGGAAGGTGTTACTGGAAACAATGAAGAAAATGAAGAAGATAAAATTGATCCGGAAGTTCAAAAAGCAATTTCATGGTATGAAAGTTATGCTGAAAAAAAAGGAATAAAATTAAATCCGGAAAGAAAGATGGTTGAAGGATTAGTAAAGGGTCTTTTGGAAAACGAAAAAAAGTACGGAGCAAGATATTGTCCCTGCAGAAGAATAACAGAGGACTTTCAAGAAGATAGAGATAAAATTTGTCCTTGCAAATGGCATGAAGAAGAAATAGAAAGGGATGGCCATTGTTATTGCGAGCTTTTTTATAAGAAATAATCTTTTTAAAATAAATGGAAATATTTTCTTGGAACATTAACGATATCAACATCGTTTTTTTTAATGGGTTTTATGAGAAAGATAAAGATTTACTGTCATAATTGCAAAACATTGCTTTATGAATATAATAAGATAAAGCCGGGTCATTTAGTTAAGTGCTATAAAGATAAGATTTTGAATGATTTTACTGATGGAGACTTAAAATGTCCAAAGTGCGGGCAGGAGTTTGCAAGAGAAAGAATGTTTCATGGAAAGCCCGCAAATAAAATTATTCAAGGCAAGGTTTATGTCAAGAAATAAAAAAGTTATTGTAAATGATAAAATGCAAAAAGGTTATGTCTATTTTTTGACCGAACCTATTGGCAAGAACTTTGATCCTGACTTTAATCCTAAATTAACCCCTAAAGAAATGTTAGAGCTTGGAGTCTTTGGAGGAAAGTATATGACCGACACAAAGAAAGAGCTTCCTCTCTCTTGGTTTAAGAAAGCCAAACTTTGCTCTAAATTTCACGATCCGAAACTAAATTATTTTGGTATTAATGCAAGTATGCCCCTTTCTTATTGGAGAGAAAAAGGATGGATTTATCATGAAGATCCGAGAGGTTGGTTTCAATGGTATTGCAGATATTATATGGGCAGAAGATCAAAAGATGACCAAAGGCAGATTAAAAGATGGAAAGCTATGAAAAGGCATGTTGCTCAGGTTAAAAAGAACTGTAAAAAAGAGAACCTGGATTGCAGAAAGAAACAAAGGCAGGCTCTTTTAAATTGGGCTTATGATTCAAGAAAGATTTAATTGTTGACATTTTCTTTTTATTTCTCTAGTATGATAATTAGTTCTTAATGGAAAGGAGGTAAAATTATTTTTAACATTGTTAGCGAGGTGGTGTATATGTTAAAAAGATATTTTTGGTTGATATGGAAAATCAAACCTGGCTAGTCTATTTTAAAAGTAGTTATTTATAATTTTAACGAGGGTTTTATAAGGCCCATTGCTGTCAAGGCAATGGGCTTTTATTTTAAATAAAAAAGGACTTTTAAAGCCCTTTTTTTAAAATCTTTTCAAGCTTGTTAATGCTTTCGGAAATTTCCATGGAACTTACCAATGGTCCCCATTCCAATGACTCAAAAATTATACGTTTATCAAAACCGTTAATTGTTCTGATAGCTAAGTTTTCTAATTCAAATTCAATCGGTTCTTTTTCTTCTCCTTCAAAGCTTCTCCAATTAAAAGATATTTTTGAATCGGATAATTCCACTTTTTTTATAATTCCTCTTTTTCTTTCATCCGGAATAATTACTTTGTGAATAAATCCTACATTAGAAAAAACATTTCTTTTAGGAAAAACTATATCAAAACATCCTTGGCAACTTGATTTTTTGTTTCCGTTTTCTTCTTCTATTTTTATTCTTTCATGTCTGTTTCTAAAACAATGAAATTGGCCGTTAAATTTTAAAAGATATGGGCACTTTTTATTTTTTTCTGGGAAGCATATTTTCTTTATTCGTTCTTGGTCGGGGAAATTAGAAAGTTCTTCAAATAGTTCCTGAAACATAACAATAACCACCTCTCTTTAATTATTAAATTACTAACTTTAATATAGTTAAAAATTTATTATAAGTCAAAATAAAAAGCGGGAAAAATTCCCGCTTTTCGAAGATTAAACTTTTATTCTGTAAGCTCTTTTACTTCTTCTTTTCCTTCGTCCATTTCTTTTTCTTGTTCCTGATCTTTTTTAAGAAGAAGAGCTTGGAATTCACCCACGTGAGTTTTCTCTTCCTTGGCAATGTCTAAGAGGATTTCCTTGATGTGTTCGTCTTCTGTGAGAGAAGCCATTTGTTCATAAAGGTTTATAGCATCCAACTCAGCAATTAAGCCGGCCCTTAATATTTCTTTGTCCAGATCTTCTTTTTTAACTTTTTCGAAATTGGTTGGTATTTGAGATAACATGTTTTTGTTTTTTTAACTTTCGACTATATATTTATTATATAGCTCTTAAAGCAGGCAATCAAGTTAGATTTACTATTTTAAAGCTATCGTTTAATATAATAGTATGACGGGGGAAAACTTAAAGAGAAAATTAATTTATTTTTCTGAAAAACATTTGGGCAAGCCCTACAAATACGGATCCTCCCATTATGAAGCTCCCAGATTTTTTGATTGTTCAAGCTTTGTCCAATATCTTTACAAAAGAATCGGCATTAAATTGCCCAGAAGCGCTCTTTTGCAGGCTCATTGTGGCAGGAAGGTAAATTTTAAAAAAGAAAAATTGAAAACGGGAGATTTAATATTTATTAAAGGAAAGTGGGGACATTACAACCCTGAGTTTCCTTCCGGGATTGGCCATGTTGCAATGTATATTGAGGAGGGGAAAATAGTTCATGCTGAACAAAGAAAGGATAAAAAGGAGGTTCTCATGGAAAAATCAGACAAAATATTGGAAAGAAATGACTTGGTTGTTGTTAAAAGAATAATTTAAAGGTCGAAATTAAACTAATTTATTTTAATGAGAAATTACTTAATTTCAATAATATTCTTTGTTCTAATTGTCTTTTTTATTTTATCCGTTTCGGTAATTTTTCTTGATTCTGCCAGATATTTGGTAGGGGATATGTTTTTGCCAATTTTTGTTATTTTCTCTTTTTTGGGAATTTTTCTGGCATTCCTTGTTTCAAAATCAAGGATTAATAGAAAAAAGAAAAAGTTTCTTTTACTTTCAGGAGTTTCAGCTTTTTTGCTCCTTTTTTCTATACTGTTGCACAATGCTTTCTATGCTTTGGAAATTTTAACTGAGAATGTTTTTTTCTTTGAATATCTAATGAGGGTGTTGAATGTTTTTTTCTTTTTTGCTTCTATCGTTATTTTTCCTCTTCTTTTTCTAATAGGATCATTAGGAGCTATTTCCCTTTCTCTGAAAAGGAAATAAAAAAGACCGCTTTTTAGAAAGCAGCCTTTTAGATTTTTTATTTCATTAAGTTGAGCCCGATTTCTTCTGAGCGCTCTCTTTCTATTGGTTTTTCAAATTTTTCTAAAATTATCTCACAAGTGGCCGAAACAATCATTTCGTCAATATGGCCCGAGAGCGTTTTAAATTCTCTCGTACCGAAAGTTCCGTGGGCATGAACTATTATTTCTTCATTCATTTTAGCTACATTACCGATTAAGCTTATAATCTCTAACTTTTCCTGGAATTCTTTTTTCTCATATTCTTTGTTTTCAACATCATACCAACCGAGTTTTACTTTATTAACAGCTCCTATCCCGGTAAAAGAAGCAGATAAAACACTTTCTTTTTTGCAGAAGTTTTTTAAAGTTGAAATAACTTCTTCTCCTCTGTTTAGCCTTAAAACGTATTTGTTTTCTTCTTTTATTATTGTTTTCATATAATATTATTTTATTATACTTTGATAATTTCATCAAACGCTTGTCATCGAAGTTTCTTTTTTGTAAAATAATATCAATTAAAATAATCAAAATATATGGCAAAGAGATTAATTTTTTCCTTATTATTAGTTCTAATATTTTTTCTTGCAGCTTATTACTTCGGATCTTTTCAGGAAGAAAGTCCGGAAGAAAATTTACAAACCGCAAATCCAGCAGCTGTCTATTGTGAAGAAAACGAAGGGGTTTTAAAAAATGAAGATTTTGAAGGAGGAGAGAAAGGTTTGTGCGTTTTTGAAGATGGTTCTTTCTGTTGGCAGTGGGATTATTATGAAGGGATTTGTGATAAAGGAAAATTGCAAAAAGAAATCTTAGAAGAAGGAGAAGGTGACAGGGCTGATGAAGGAGACGAAGTTGTTGTTCATTACACGGGATGGCTTGAAGATGGAACTCAATTTGACTCAAGCTTGGAAAAAGATAGTCCTTTTTCTTTTGTTCTTGGGGAAGGTCGTGTTATCCAAGGATGGGAACAGGGGATTTTGGGAATGAAAGCGAAAGAAAAGAGAAGATTGACAATTGCCCCTGAATTAGCTTACGGGGAAGAGGGCTCCGGTCAAATTCCTCCTGACGCAACTTTAATTTTTGAAGTCGAAAGACTGGAATAATTTTATCTCTTGATTTTTTGAATTGGAAAGATATAAAAAAGATAGATTGTTTAATTTAGTACATTTAAAAGGAGGTGTCTTTGTTGAGAATAGTTAAAAAAGAGTCGTTTTATCTTTTGGAGTTTTTGTTGGTTTTATTTCTTGTTTGTATTCTTGTTATCGTACCTTTTCTTTTTATTATTAATTACCTTTTCTTGGGTATGAGCAATGGGGATTTTTCTCAAATAATATTGACAATGCTGATTATTCCATTGATTTTAATGATAGTTTGGCTCTTTATTTTTGACTGTCCGTTAAAACTAAAGCTTTCTCTTGTAGAAAGAATTTTAAGAAAAAGCCCGTCTTATTGACGGGCTTTCTTTGTGTTATAATTAAAAAATGAGAATATTTAACATTTTAGGTTTAACTTTGTTTTTTGGAGGCCTTATATCTATTTTTGCCTGGTTACTTTATGATTTAGTTTTATCTGTTGATATCCCTCCGGTGATAAAATGGGGGATTGTTTCGATAATCGCAGGAATTATTGTCATTTTAATTTCTCTTATTAAAGAAAGGTCAAAGGAAAAAGAAAAATAATTATGATTATTATAAGTTCAAATAATGTTGCCGGTAAAAAAATAGGAAAAACATTAGGATTGGTGAGGGGTAATACTATTAAAGCCAAGCACATTGGAAAGGATATTTTAGCTGGTTTGAGAAATATTGTTGGTGGAGAGATTAAAGAATATACGCAAGCTTTTACCGAAGCAAGAGAAACTGCAATAGAAAGAATGACTAAAGAAGCAGAAGAAATGGGAGCTGATGCTATTGTTAGTGTTCGTTTTACCACTTCGCAAATAATGAGCGGAGCTGCTGAATTAATGGTTTACGGAACAGCAGTAAAGTTATTAAAAGATGAATAAATTTAAACAGAGAGCTCTTGACAAGAAATCATTATGGGTATATACTCATAATACAAAGGTATTAACCAAATTTTTTAAAAAAATTATGCCAGCTTTTGACGGAACAGGTCCTTTAGGTCGCGGTCCGGGCACAGGTTGGGGCAGAGGCCCTTGCGGAGCCGGATTAGCAAGAGGCAGATCCTACAACGGTCGTTTTTGGCCGAGACAGGAATATTCTTCTGATAATGGAAAAGAACCATTAGAAGAAGAGATTCAGGAATTGAAGAAGGAAATGAACGAAATTAAAAACTACTTAAAGGATCTTAAAAAGAAAAAATAATATGGTAAATGGAAACCAAAACAATTCCGGGAGAGGAAACGGAAGAAATTCCGGTTCTTTTCCTGGTGGTCGCGGAAGGATGAGAGGATACGCTCTCGGCCCGGAAGGTTATTGCGTTTGTCCCGGTTGCGGGAAAAGGGTTCCCCATAAAAGAGGAATTCCTTGTTATGAGCAGGAATGTCCTGATTGCGGTCAAAAAATGATAAGAGAAAAATAAATTTATGAAAATTTGTATTACATCCAAAGGTTCTGATTTGGAATCTTTAACTGATTCTCACTTTGGCAGAGCTCAAAGTTTTATTTTCTTAAACGAAAAAGGAGAGATTGAAGAGGTTTTAAAGAACCCGGGAATTGAGTCAATGAGAGGAGCGGGAATTAGCGCTGCTCAAATAATAGCAGACAAAAGAGTTGATGTTGTGATCTCGGGTAATCTTGGTCCCAATGCTTTCAGAGTTTTATCTCCAAGCGGAATTAAAATATTTTTAGTTGAAGATAATTTGACCGTTAAAGAATCTTTTTCCTTGTGGAAGGAAGGAAAATTAAATGAAGTTAATCTACCAAATGTTAGAGGCCATTTCGGTCAAGGTCCTCATAACGGAAGAGGACAAGGCAGAGGATTTGGTAGAGGAAGACAATAATTATGAGACCTCAACATGTTTCTTTAATTAGCACTTTTACTAATATGGGCTTGGGATCTTCCAAGTTGATTTTTGGTTTTATGACGGGATCTGCTGCTTTGATAGCTGATGGTATTCATTCAAGTTTGGATGTTTTTTCCTCTTTTATAACTTTTTTGGGTTTTCAGGTAGCTAAAAAACCGGAAGATGAAAAGCATCCTTATGGCCATTGGAAAGCTGAAAGCATTGCCGGTTTTTTTGTTGCATTACTTTTGGGGGTTTCAGGAATTTGGATAATAATAGAATCGGTTGGAAGATTTTTTGGAGAAGAAGCGGTTAATCTTAATACGGGAGCTGTTGTTGTTGTTTTTCTTTCTGTTATCTTTACCGAAGTTTTAGCGAGATTAAAATTTCATTATGGGAGAAAGCACAGATCCCTTTCTTTAATAGCGGATGCTGAACATTCGAGAGCTGATGCTATATCTTCGGTAGGAGTTTTGGGCGGAATGGTTTTAATAAAATACTTTCCTTTGGCTGACGCTGTAGTTGCTTTGGCAATCGGAGTATATATTCTTTTTGAAGCCTTTCAAATAGGAAGAGAAATTACAGACTCTTTAATTGATGTTGCAGACAAAGAGATAGAAGAAAGAATTAGAAAAATATGTTTTTCCCATAAAGTGGAAATTTCTTCTCTGAAAACAAGGAAGATAGGGGAATTCAGTTCAGCGGAATTGAAAGTAAAGTTGCCTCCTAAATTAAAAGTTGAAGATGTTCAAAAGATAACCGAAACTCTGGAAGAGAGACTCTTGAGCAACATATCAGAGTTGAAGCAAGTAGTTATTTCTATTGAATCTTATGATATTACGAGAAATATTGTTTTGCCTAAATTGGGAAACAGAATAGGAAGTCTTGAAGGTTTTGAGAAAATAGGTCCGGAGAAAAAAGGAGAGAGAACTATTATTCCTTTGAAAGAAGGGGATATTGCTCCTCTTTTCGGGGCAGAAGAATATTTTGTTTTGGATAAAAAAGAAGGTAAGGTTGTTTTCAAAGAAAAAGTTAAAAATCCTTATTTCAAAAAAGAATCTCCAAAAGGTTCAAGGTTTGCAAAAGCGATAAGAGCAGATAGGGTTATTGTTCCTCAAATAGGAGAAAATGCAAAACAAAGCCTTGAAAATTTTGGCATTGAAGTTGAAAAGGTTGGCTCTGAAAAGAAATTAGAAGAGATTATAATATAATGGAAAAAATTGCTGTCACGGGTGGTAAGGGAGGTGTGGGAAAATCAACTGTAGCCGTTCTCCTTGCCAATGAAAAGGTAAAAGAAGGGAAAAGAGTTGTTCTTTGTGATTGTGATGTTGAATGTCCTAATGATTATTTGTTAACGGAGCAAAAGCTAAACAAAGAAAAAGATAAAGTCTATTTCGATTTTCCCAAACTGATTAAATCCAAATGCAACAAATGCGGGTTATGTGTTAAAACTTGCAGGGAAAACGCTATTTTCCAAGCTCCCGGCCAATACCCCGTATTTTTAAAAGATCTTTGTTCTGCCTGCGGAGCTTGCCAGGCGGTTTGCCCTTTCAATGCTATTGTTCCTGAAAAAGAGGAAGTAGCTAAAATATTTTCAAACAAGATAAACGAAAACTTCTTTTTAGTGACCGGTCTTTCCAAGGTAGGGATTGAAGAAGGAGGTCCTATTGTGACCAGAACCAAAGAATTTGCCTTAAAGTTAGCTGAAGAAATTAAAGCTGACTTTATTTTTTTTGATACGGCTCCCGGCATTCATTGCTCTGTAATTTCAGCTTTAAAAGATTGCGATAAAGCTTTCTGTGTTGCCGATCCCAGCCCTATGAGCAGAATAGACTTGAAATTAATACTTGAATTATGCAAGAAAATGGAAATTCCACCAGAAGTTGTTTTAAATCAAGCTGATTTGAGCGATAGTTCTGAAATTGAGAAAATGATTTCAAAATTTAACACTAAAATAGTTAAAAGAATTAATTATTCTTCAAGGTTGGTTGAACTTTATTCTAAAGGAAGGCTCTTGGAATTTTAATTTATGTCTAAAGAATCTTATAAAATAGCAATAGCTTCCGGAAAGGGCGGTGTTGGAAAATCAATGCTTAGTTCTGTTTTGTCTGTTTTCTTTGCCGAGAAAAGGAAAATAGTTGCCGTTGACTGTGATGCAGACGCTCCTAACTTGCATATTTGGCTTGGTGAAATTGAAAATTGGGAAAATAATGTACCTGTTAAAACCTCTTTCAAGCCCGAAATTGATAAAGAAAAATGCAATGGTTGTGGGCTTTGTGTTGAAAAATGCAAATTTAAAGCCTTGAAATTAAAGGATGGGAAAGCAGAAGTAGACCCTCTTTTATGCGAGGGTTGTGGAGCCTGTGAAGTTTTGTGTCCCAGAGGAGCTATTAAAATGAATCCTGTTCAAAACGGGGAGATAAAGATTAAAAAAACTAAATGGGGATTTCCTTTGGTTTCTTCCCATCTTTTTCCCGGAGAAACTGGGTCTGGGAAAATAGTGAGCGAAGCTAAGAAAGAAGCAGAAAAAATTGATTCAGATCTTATGATTATAGATTCAGCTCCGGGAACGGGGTGTCCTGTTACCGCTTCCTTGAAAGATGTTGATTTTGTTCTTTTGGTAACAGAACCTACCTTGTCCGGTTTCTCTGACATGAAAAGAGCCTTGGATCTTGTTGAATATTTTGGCCTTGATTGGGGACTGGTTATCAACAAATGGGATATTAATAATGATATGAGCAGGGAAATTGAAAAATTTGCAAAAGACAATTTTTTTGGTAACATTTCTTATGATAAAAAAATATTTGAATCTGTCTCCAAGCTTATTCCTATCTCAGAGACAGAATTGAAAGTGAAAGAAGAGATAAAAGAAATTTTTAATAAATTATATGCCAAGACCAATTAAAGAAAGAAATGTTAACTTTGATCCCGATGTGACCTATTTCAAGCCCAGAGCAGTTCCTCTCTCAAGATTGGAAGAGGTTGATTTAGGGTTAGATGAACTTGAAGCTATGAGGCTTTGTTCTCTAAAAGGACTGAGTCAGGAAAAAGCTGCCTTTGAAATGAAAGTTTCAAGAAGTACTTTGCAGAGAATATTATGTTCGGCTGAAAAAAAAGTTGCCCAAGCCCTGATTGAGGGAAAGGCAATAAAGGTGAGGATTAAAAAATAGGTTATTTTGGAGGATAAAAAACGATTGCAGCACTTCCCATTAGGGGAGTGTTTTCTTTAAAAGAGGTTAAAGATATCTTTCCTTCTTTTTCTAAATAAGGAAGAATTAATTTTTTATTCTCCAATGCTGTTTTTCCTCCCACAAAAATGATTTCAGGATCATAAGCTAAAACAGTATTTGATATTCCTTTCCTGTTTAAATTGCCAACTTCTTTCAAAAAATTTAAAACTATTTTATTTCCTTTTTTAGCTTCTTTAAACAAATCTTCTATTTTTTTGAGTTTTAAGTTCTTTTTGTTTTTTAAACACCATTTTTTAAAGAATCTCAGCATATTTCCTCCCGAGCAGTATGATTCCCAATGGCCTTTCCCTTTTTTGCATTTACAAGAAAGATTGTATTGAGTATCAATGGCAAAATGGCCTATCTCAGAAGCATTTCCCTTTTTTCCCAGGAGAAGATGGTTGTCAACTATGGCTCCTCCTCCTATGCCAGAAGAAATTGTAATGTATACTAAGTTTTTGTAATTTTTCCCTTTACCAAAAATCTTCTCTCCCCAGGCAGCTGCCGTGCAATCATTCATAAAAGAAACGAGGAAACCGAATTCTTTTTCTATTGGCTCTACCAGAGAAACTTCTTTAAAGATCATGTTGGTGGGGAAGACAAGTTTTCCTTTTTCAATATCAATTGGTCCCGTTGAAGCTATTCCTATACCTTTGATTGATTCTTTCTTTGTTTCTCTGATTAGTTCTTTAATTAGCTCTATTGCTCTTTTTGTGACCACTTTTCCCGTTTTTCCCTTTCTGGGTGTTTTTCCTTCGATTCTTTTTATAATTTTGCCTTCCTTGGTAATTAAAGCTGCTCTTATTTTAGAACCTCCTATATCTAATGCTATTGCTATTTTTCCCATATTTTTATTTTAACAGGTAAAAGAATATTTTAGAAGGACTATTGACATGTTTGTAATATTATTATATAATATAGGTATTGTTATTTTAAAAATAGATAAGGAGGTAGAGATGATAATTTTTGTATTTTTAATTCATGCAGGAGCATTATTTTGGGTTTTTAGGGATAATACTAATATTATTCTTGATCCTAAAGTTTTGCTTATTGGATTGAGTGTTTTCATTATAGGATTGTGCATAGGATTTTTCTTCGGTAAGGGCGAAGGAAAAAATAATGGAGTAAATAGAATTAGGACAGGAGGAGAAAAAGAATGAGCGCACTTGTTTTTATTTTTGCAGCAACGGTTATCGCTAAAAGCTTGTCTCTTTTCAGAGATGATTTGAGTGGGGTTTTTAACGGACTCGTGTTATTTGTTTTAATCATCTCTGCTGTAGGGATGGCTTATGAGATTAAAGGAGAAATAGAGGAAATTAAAAAAACAAGACGGATAAGAAGAAAATATTTGTTAAAAAAATAAGAGGACCTTAAGTCCTCTTTTTTTTGTTTTGATTGAGATTAATTATTCCAATATTGCTTTTATTCTTCTCACGCCTGACCCGGAAGATTCCTCTTTCTTTATTTTAAATTGTCCCAATTCTGATGTTCTTTCAATATGTGGTCCGGCACATATTTCTTTTGAGAAAACTTCGTTTGTTTTTTCGTTAAATATTGTGTAAATGCTTACTTTCTCGGGATACTTTTCTTTGAAGAAAGAAAGAGCACCTGATTCCAAAGCTTCTTTCAAGGTTTTTTCTTCCCTTTTTACCTTTAAATCTTCTTTTATCTTTTCGTTTACCATTTCTTCAACTTCTTTCAATTCCTGTTCTGTCATTTTCTGGGGATGGGAAAAATCAAATCTTAATCTCTCTTCTGTTATATCAGAGCCCATTTGTTTTACATGTTCTCCCAATACTTTTCTCAGAGAAGCATGGAGAAGGTGGGTGAGAGTGTGATACTTTGTTGTTTTTTCTGTTGATTGCTTTCCTACTCCTCCGAATTTCTTTTCTTTCCCTGCTCTTGAAGCTTCTTGATGTTTTTCTTTGGATTTTTTGAATCCTTCTTTGTCCACTTTAAATCCTTCTTTTTTTGCCATTTCTTCTGTTAACTCCAAAGGAAATCCGTAGTTTTGATAAAGATCAAAAGCTTTTTTACCTTCAATGACTTTTTCTTCTTTGTTGGACTCAATTAATTTTTGAAATTCTTTTAATCCTGTTTCCAGGGTTTTTTCAAATTTTTCTTGCTCTTTTTGAATAACGGTTAATATTTCAGATTCCTTTGACTTTAGTTCGGGATAATAGGGGCTGTATATCTTTATTATCTCTTTTGATATTTCCAAAAGAAAGTTTTCTGACAAACCCAGAGCCTTGGCGCAGTTAACGGTTCTTCTTATCAGCCTTCTTAAAAGATATCCTCGTCCTATATTGGAAGGAATAATTCCTTCCGAAGACAAGAAAACTGATCCTCTGACATGATCCGCTATTATTCTGAAGTTGCTGTCTTTTTTGTATTCCTTTTTTGATAATTCTTCTATTTTCTTGATTACAGGCTCGAAAAGATCTGTTTCGTATGAAGAGTCTTTGTTTTGTAAAATGGAAATTAATCTTTCAAACCCCATTCCTGTATCTATATTGGTGTGCTTTAGCTTTTCGAATGACCCATCTTCTTTTTTGTTGTATTGCATGAAAACGAGATTCCACAGCTCAACAAACCTGTTGCAGTTAGGGCAGTTGGGACCGCAACTTTTATTGCCGCATCCGTATTTTTCTCCTCTGTCATAATGTATTTCAGAGCAGGGTCCGCAGGGTCCTGATCCTCCGATTGGTCCCCAGAAGTTATCTTCAATTCCGAATTCAAATATTCTTTCTTCGGGAATGCCGTATTTTTTCCAAAGATTTAAAGCCTCCGTATCTCTTTCTATATTCTTTTCTCCTTTGAAAATTGTTATCCAAAAGTTTTCTTTTTTAAGTCCTATTTCGTTTATTAAAAAATCTAAAGCCAGCTTTATGCTTCCTTCCTTGAAATATCCTTTGTCTTTGTATTCTCCAATTGACCAATTCCCGAGCATTTCAAAAAAAGTATGATGGACATCGTCTCCGACTTCATCTATATCCGGGGTTCGGAAGCATTTCTGAATTGAAACCAAATGTCTTGATCCGAATCTTTCTTCAACACTTCTTTCTCCCGTAAGATAGGGGATAAACTGTTGCATGCCAGCGGAAGTTAAGAGAACCGTTTGGTCTTCGGGTATCAAAGAGCTTGAGGGAACGATTTTATGATCCCTTTCTTTAAAAAAATTGATAAATTTTTCCCTTATTTCTTTTCCTGTTTGCATGATTAAAATGGTTTGTTTTTTAAAGTTTACCAATTTTTGGTAAAATTATCAATCTTTGGTAAAATTAAAGTAGTCGAAAAAATTAAAATATGAACTTCATATGTCAAAAAGAAATATAATTATTGTAATTGTTCTGGTTGTTTTGGTGGGAGGATTCTTTTATCTGCAGTCGGTGAACAAGGTTAACGATGAAGAATTTTTAACAGGGGAAACCGTAGAAGAGATAGCTAAAGATTGGGTTGAGAATAATTCACCAACCTATCTTTATGACGGGGAAGACCTTTCTTTTATTGAAAAAAGAGGTCTTGATCTTTACGGTTGTGAAAACTGCTACGAAGTTGAGTTTGCTTTTACCTCCAGACATGCCGGATATGGGGACAGAGAAGGTGAGGCGCTTGCGCAAGTAATAACTCCTCACACAATTATAGTTTTGGTTGAAGACAAAGAGGTGACTAAAGTAGTCACCGATCAGATTTATGATGAAATGGAAGAAAAGTTTTTTGAAGAAATGACAGAACCACCAGCAGAGACGACAGAAGAGATAGTGGAATAAAAATATTATTTTTGTTAGTTGGGCCGATTATAATAAAAATAGTCGGCTTTTCTTTTTATTGACAATAATCTTTTCTTATGTTATAACCTAGACATCTTTAAAAATTTAATAAGGAGGAATGAAGATGGAATTGCTTTTTTTAAGGCTTTTGATTATTTTAATTCTATTTCTGATAATTCATAAGATAATAGAAATTTTTAGATTGTTAGTAGTGAAAAAATCTTATGGGGCGGCTAATTCTAAACTTGACTCGATTGCTCTTTCTTTCTTGGTTATGAGCTTTCTCGTTAGCATGATTTACCTGGTTAAATTAGAATTTTTAGGAGGGTGATCATAAAGATGTTAAAATTTTCAATAAAAAGAGAGCTCTCAAAGACTCTCTTTTTTTTTGACAGATATGAAGCTGAAAACCTTGATATTATGTATTCTTTTATATTCCATTTTGTTAGGACAAGTTAGGACATTGTTAATAACCTGTTAGGACAAGTTAATTTTGATAGGACATTTAACAGATTTTTGGTATTATTCCCGGGCTAATAGTTTTTTAAATTAAAAGAATTATTTTAAAAAATAAGAAAAACATATTTTCTTTTTAAATTTATTTTTTATGGTAAACTGAAATAATATGAAATTGAAAAGAAATGCTGAAACTAATTGGAAGTTTTTGTTTATCCTAACCTTTGCTTTCTTTTTCTTTTGCGGGGTGATTTTTGTTTTCTCTGAAGTTATTGAAAGAGAATCGGATTTGCCAGGTTATTCCTTAAAAATTGAAAAAAATCATAATGTTCCTGTTTACCTTGAGTTCTTTGAAAAGGTAAAAGCTGGGCTTATCTTGGAAGAAGAAAACTTTCTTGAAGTTAATCTTGAGGAAATGAAAGTTTCTCTTTATGAGAAAGGGTTGTTTCTGAAGGATTTTCCTATTTTAACCAAGGGAGATCCTCAAGGCTGGGGAGGATCGGCCGTTGGGATTTATGAGGTTATTTCCGGGGGTAAGGCCAATTTTTCCGTAGTTTCTGACGTATATATGCCTTATTCCCTGCGCTATTACGGCAAATACTATATCCACGGAGAGCCCTATTACAAGTGGGGAGAAAAGGTTGT
>CAZBVF010000019.1:0-2392 GCA_964495335.1 uncultured Candidatus Saccharibacteria bacterium | reverse complement strand
GAAAGCTCAATCAAAGATATTTCATCTTCTATTGCTTTTGCCTCCCTCATTTTTTCTTTTTGAAAATAATCAAGAACAAAATAGCCGACAATAGCAGATATGATTATCACAACAGAAAGGGACAACATTATTTGTTGCCAAAGAGGCGTCTTTGAGGCAGGTTTTGGAATAATTTTAACCATATATTTTCTACCTTGAATAATCCGATTTTAACGGACAACTCTTAAGGTTTAATTATTTTATTCCTCCCAATGCCACCCCTACTGAGACAGCATAGAAAGGACCCATTTGCTTTAATTTTGATTTTAATTGATCCGGACAGATTAATTCAGAAAAAGGATCGGCTATTTCAACCTTCATCCCAGTCTTCTCGAAAAAATATTCTTTTATTCCAGGAAGGAAAGCAGGCCCTCCCGACAAAATGATTTTTCTATTTTTAACTCCCGTACTTTTAAAAAAGTTATTACGCCCGTCTTCTACTTCTTTCAATATTTTATCTACCACGGGAAGAAGGTGCTCTCTGCTCTTTTTGTTCTCTAGAATACCATCTTTAATCTTAATCTCTTCAGCCTCGCGATATTCAATATCCATTCCCTTTATTAAAGCTTTGGTCATTTCCTCTCCCCCCGTATCAAAGCTGTGTGAAATTTTAAGTGATTTTCCTTCAACTATGCTGAAGTTCGTACTCTCTTTTCCTATATCCACCAGAGCCACCACATCCTCATCTTTTACAGAAGATCTTATCAGTCCAAAAACTTCTGCTTCCAAAGATTCCAACTCAAGACTGGCCATGGAAGCAATCTCTTTATATTTATTAACCACTTCATTGGGAACTGCAACAGCTAAAATCTTAATGGGTTCATCTTTCTTCTTTTTGTTATCTCCATTGACAATCTGCCAATCTAAAGAAACTTTCGACAAAGGCAAGGGAATGTGAACGGGAGCTTCAAATTTTACCGCTTCGGACACTTCATCCTCGTTCATTGAGGGAAGAATAAAGTTAGTAAAGAAAGTGGAATAATCAGGAATGGCAATGACAGCCGAATCCGAATCAATCCCTGCCTCATCTAAAATAGCACTCAGAAAAGAAGCCAATTCCTCACTGCTTGCGCTTATAATTTTTTTCTTAAAGTCGGGGTATATGTCGTTAACTTTTATCTCACCGTAATTTTCAAGCTTTTTCTCTTTTCCCCTCTTGCTTACCTTAACAACCTTAATCGAAGAGGTACCTATATCTATCCCCAGGCATTCATTAGATTTTTTTTTAAAAAAAGGAATCCAAGACATGAAATGTTCTTTCTTAATCCCTATCTTTTTATCAAATAACTTATTATCTCATAATAGCATAATAAGAATTTAGATTAAATAAAGATGTGGAAAACTAAATTAATTTTACTAATCAAAAAACTAAACGATTCTAATTAAAATTATATCACAAAAAACAAATACTTAACAACGGAAGATTATTAACAAGCAACCTAATATTAAATGTTAAGAAAAAATATTGTCAGTTGGAGAACGGTTGCAAAAGAAACCCAAAGAAAGTAAGGAATGTTTATCAAAGAGACCCATTTGTATTTCGGATATATGACAAAAAGAGACCAAAGAAGAGTAAAAAAGACAAGCAAAATATCAATGCTTGCCAAAGAAAGGTTCTTTAGTCCGAACTGAATAGGAGTGAAGGCAAAGTTAAACAAAAGATTGAGAAAAAAAGGAAGAGCTGTTTTGAAAGGAATCTCTTTTTTAAAAAACTTATAAAAAACAAAGCCAAAAGAAATAAAAATTAAGATATAAAGAAAAGTCCAGACGGGAGCAAAAATCCAACCCGGCGGTGACCAGGAAGGCCTAATTAACGTTTGATACCAATCATAATTTTCCATAAGTGTTTGTTATAAAAAAAGACGTGAAAAATAAAAAGAAATAACCGAGACAGATCCTGTAAGAAAAGCCCCCCAGGCAATATCAACAATTGTTACGATGGTTGGCCAATCTTTAATAATTGCGTGATTGGTTAAATCATAAGCTCCGTAAGCAATCAGCCCCAGGAAAGCACCAACCAAAAAAACTTTTAAAAATCCTGCATTTTCTTGCAAAGAAGGTGTTACCACAAAAAAAGAAATCCCCAAAGCATAGATAAAGTAAAAGATAACTGCCGGGGGCAACTTAAAAGAAGAAGACATAAGAAAGCCAAGATGAAAAGAATAAAACTTCTTTGCTACAAATCCGAGCCAAATAAAATCAATGGCAAACAATGACAACAACGAGAAAAAATATGTAGTTAGCATTATTTTCATATTTTAGTGCGGTAGGTGCAGGACTCGAACCTGCAAGCCCCTTGCGGGGCGCCAGTTTTCAAGACTGGTGCCTTAGCCAATTCGGCGCAACCTACCAT
>CAZBVF010000018.1:0-8041 GCA_964495335.1 uncultured Candidatus Saccharibacteria bacterium | reverse complement strand
CTTTTTTTAAAATCTTCTTTCTGGGCAATTTTCCTTATTTCCTGAATTTCCTTCTTCCCTTCCAGGGGGACAGCTTTTTCTTTTACCATTTTAAATCCGTTATACTGAAAGGGATTATGAGAAGCTGTAATTTGAATTCCCCCATCATAATTAAAATGAAAAACGGAAAAATACATAACAGGAGTTGTGGAAAATCCTATGTCAACAACATTCGCTCCCCCTTCCATTATTCCTTCTATGATCTTATCTGAAATAGAACGAGAAGATATTCTGCAATCCCTGCCAACAACAATATTCAATTTTTTCTTCCCTTTCTTTCTTTTGGCTAAAAATTCAACAAAAGACCTTCCTATTTTCAGGGCAACTTCTTCGTTTATTTCATTAGGGTAAACTCCCCTAATATCGTATAATTTAAATATTTCTTTCTTAATACCGGCCCCCATATTATTTCATTATACCACTTGAGAGAATAAAAAAAACTTAAGCTTTAAAAGCTCAAGTTTTTAAAAATCTTATTCTAAAAAAATTAATCTATATCGTGGGCAAAAGTTCCGCCAACCAATAAAATTACTCCTATTATAATTCCTGATCTAAAAAACCAAATTACCCAATAAGGATCAACCGATTCAGCTCCAAACTCAAGAAACAAGTCAGCTAAACCAAAGATTACAATCATAAATGCTCCCAAATTCTTAACTTGCTTCTTTCCTCCTAAAATTCCTAAATATTTAAACATATCTTTTCCTATGTTAATTAAAAAGCCGACCTTATCTTATTATACCAAGAAAGAAAAAATCAAACAATTTACCTTGACCAAAAAGATGTCAGTTGCTATAATAGCTTTGACTTTGATTAACAAGCTTTTAAAAGAATTTTATGAATCATTATACTCTTAATTGCCTTTTCCCTTCAGACATTTCCGAAGAAGAGCTTAATAAAAACAAAGAAGAAATAAGTTCTCTTCTGGAAAAGAGCGGAGCAAAGATAGAAAGCGCAGAAAAGCCCGTTGTAAAAGAATTAGGCTACGCCATAAAAGACAAAAAATCCTCTTTTTTAATAAGTGTTGTTTTCAGCTTAACTTCAGACAAAATAAAAGAAATAGAAAAATCTTTAAAAGAAAGAAAAGATTTGTTAAGGTTTTTAATAACTAAAAACCAAAAAGAAAGAAGAAAATCTAAAGAAAGAAGAACCCGAAAACCGAAAGAGACTAAAGAGGTAAAGAAAGAAGAAACTAAAAAAGAAAAACCAAAAGTCGAGTTCAAGGAAATTGAAAAAAAATTGGACGAGATATTGGGAGAATAGCCTAATAACCCATGAACAAAATTTTTGAGGATTAAATACCTTAAAAAATAAGTTCGTTTGGTAAAGGAAGATGAATTTAAACAAAGTTTTTCTCGCCGGGAACCTTACCAGGGATCCCGAAATAAGAAATCTTCCCTCGGGACAACCTGTAGCTTCTTTCGGATTGGCTACTAATCGTTTTTTCACAGACAAGAACGGCCAGAAGCAACAAAATGTAGAATTTCATAATGTCGTTCTTTTCGGAAAGCTCGCTGAAACTGCTAAAAGTTTTTTAAATAAAGGTTCTTTGGTTTTAGTAGAAGGAAGACTTCAAACAAGAACCTGGGACGATCAGCAATCCGGAGCCAAAAAATCAAAGACCGAAATTATCGGAGAAAGAGTTCAGTTCGGACCAAGAACGTCACAAAATCAATCGAATAACCCCCAACCAAAAGATTCTTCAGAAGATATCCCGGTAATAGAAGACAATGACTTCTCACCAAAAAACAAAAAAAAGGACGAAGAGGAAGAAGAAATAGACGTTAACGACATTCCTCTCTAAGAATTACAACTAATAATATGCCTTGTTATTTCTGTCAAAAAAATACAAAAGAGATTGATTACAAAGACACTGAAACTTTAAAAAAGTTCGTTTCTTCGCTTTACAAAATAAAGCCAAGGAAAAAAACAGGCGTTTGTGCAAAACACCAAAGACAACTTTCAAAAGCAATAAAGAGAGCTCGATCTCTAGGACTCATGCCCTATACGGCAAAATAAGATTCGTCAATTTAAAACCGCACCTTTGAAGGTGCGGTTTTTTTATTCTCTTTTCATTGCCTCTTTCTTTATCTCTTCAGATAGTTTCCGATCTTCTTTTAGAGCACTTCTTGCTCCTTCCATTCCCTGGCCTAATTTTTTATCCCCATACTGGAACCAACTCCCCGATTTTTTAATAATATCATGCTTCAAAGCAACATTAATAATGTCAGAAAAAATAGAAATTCCTTCATTATAATAGATATCAAACTCAGCTGTCCTGAAAGGAGCAGCAACTTTATTTTTGACTACTTTCGCTTTAATCCTGGATCCTATTATCTCGTCCCCATGCTTTATTTTAGCTCTTCTTTTCAATTCCAACCGAACGGAAGAGTAAAATTTTAAGGCCATACCTCCAGAAGTAGTTTCCGGGTTTCCGAACATAACTCCAATCTTCATCCTAGTTTGATTAAGGAATATTACAGATGTTCCCGTTTTTGAAACAATACTAGCTAGTTTTCTTAATGCTTGACTCATTAATCTCGCCTGAAGACCAATGTGCTGATCCCCTATTTCTCCCGCAATTTCCGTTTTTGGCGTTAATGCTGCGACCGAATCAACAACAATTAAACTCACTGCTTCAGATCTTACCAGGCTTTCAACGATCTGAAGAGCCTGTTCTCCGGAGTCAGGTTGAGAAATTAAAATATCATCCGTGTTAACGCCGATTTTTTCCGCATAATCGGGGTCCAAAGCATGTTCTGCGTCAATAAACGCCGCTGATTCTCCCCTTTTCTGGGCTTCGGCAATACAATGAAGAGCAACGGTTGATTTTCCTGTTGACTCTGGTCCAAAAATTTCAATTATTCTTCCCTTGGGAATACCCCCGACACCCAAAGCCAAGTCCAAAGACAAAGAACCAGTTGGGATAGCTTCCACATCCACAGCTCTCACATCTTTCAATTTCAAAATAGCCCCTTCTCCAAATCTTTGCCTTATCTCTTCAATAGCTTCTTTTAAGTCCTCTTCTTTGTTATTTTCTTTTTTCTTTTTTGATTTTGCCATATTTTTTTAAATTTAATATTCTTGATTTTCTCCTTCGTCAATAAATACTTTCCTGGGCTTAGCTCCTTCCCCGGGACCGACAATTCCCCTTTCTTCCAAAGAATCAATTAATCTTGCTGCTCTTGCATATCCAACACTTAACCTTCTTTGCAAAAGAGAAGCAGAAGCTTTTCTTGATTCAATAACCACTCTTTTTGCTTCTTCAAATAAAGGATCTTCTTCTAGAGAATCTCCTTTTTCCAAGGCAAGATTTAAAGATCCCGAAGACTCAGAATCAATCTCGTCTGATATATCTTTTTTATCTTCTTCCGAGCCAGAGTTAGAGACCACATATTTGACAACTTTTTTTACTTCACTTTCGGATATATATGCTCCTTGAATTCTTTTAGGTTTTACCTTTTCAGCAGAGATGAAGAGCATATCTCCAGCTCCTAATAATTTTTCCGCTCCGGCCATATCAAGAACCGTCCTTGAGTCAGTTTGAGAAGCTACTTGAAAAGTAATTCTTGAAGTAATGTTTGCCTTAATCAGACCTGTTATAACCTCAACTGAGGGACGTTGAGTCGCTAAAATCAAATGTATCCCCACAGCTCTTGCCATTTGAGCAAGCCTTACTATTGCAGCTTCCATTTCCCTGCCCCTTGCTGCCATTAGGTCTGCAAGCTCATCAATAACAAGCACAATATAAGGAAGCTTTTCCATTTCTTTGTTTTTAGACCTTAACTTATCGTATTCTTCTATATTTTTTGAACTTGATTGAGACAAAACATCAAATCTCCTTTCCATTTCCTCTGTTAACCATTTTAAAGCATTAATTGCTTTTTGAGGAGTAACAATCACAGGACACATTAAATGAGGTATGTTATTGTAAACATGAAATTCTACTCTCTTGGGGTCAACTAAAATAAGATTGAGATCTTCAGGATTATTTTTATACAAAAAACTCAAAATAATATCATTTAAACAAATAGTTTTTCCGGTACCCGTAGCCCCAGCCACTAAAAGATGAGGCATTTTGGCTAAATTAGCAAAGATAGGAGTTCCGGAAACATCTCTCCCGAGAGCAATCGTTAAAGCAGATTCATTGTTTTGAAATCTTCCGTCTTCCAGTAATCCCCTAAGCCTTACAAGGGCTCTCGCATTATTGGGAACCTCAATACCGACCAGAGGCCTTCCCGGTATAGGAGCTTCAATTCTGATAGGATGACTTGCTAAAGCCATTGAAAGATCACTTGATAGAGAAGTAATTCTTGAAAGTTTAACTCCTTCAGCAGGCTTTAAAGCATATTGGGTAACGGTAGGACCTATGTTAACTTCAGAAATTTCAACTTGAATATCAAAATTCTGTAAAGTTCTTTTAATAATAGCAGAATTTACTTTAATATCTCCCCCCGAAGCCTTTCCTCTCTCTTTCTCCAAAAGATCAAAAGGAGGAAATTTGTATCCGCTCACTGATTCGTTTCTTTTAAAGGGTTTGATTGTTTCCTGGTCAGAAAAATTATTTTCAGAGAAAGATTCTTCTTTAGGTTTTTCTTTGCTTTCGGAAACATTTTTAACTCTAAATTCATGATTGAAAAGTTTTTTTATGGAAACGGGTTCTTTTTCTTCCTCTTCTTCAGGACGAGAAGGGAGAAAAGAAGGTTTCCCAAAAAGGTACCAAAACAAAAGACCGGAAATAAAAATAATCAATCCAAAAGTAATTTCAGAAACTATCTTGCCAAAAAGATTTAAAAGAGGATAGCTTAAAAAGAAACCAATTCTTCCTCCTTGGTTAGACTCAGGATAAATTACAGATAAAAATCCTGCAACACCTAAAATTAAAACCAACACAGCTATCGAAACTAAATGATAATTTCCTTTATTCTCTGAATTCAAGAAAGCAATTCCCCCCAAAACCAGAGCAAGAGGTATTAAAAAAACAGTGTTTCCTATAAGATATTCCAGAGTCAGCATTAAGTAACGGCCAACTACTCCGGCTTTATCAAAAAAACTCAAACCAACAATCACCGCTCCTAAAAAGAGTAATGATCCCCAAAGCCATTTCTTAATCTCATCGGGCAAGGAAAATCTATCTTGTCTTTTGTCCGCTTCCCTTGCTTTTTTCTTGTTTTTTTTCTTTTTTGACACTTCTAAATTGATTTAATTTCAAAAATCAAGCAAACACAATTAAAAATCGTTTGTTTTATTATACCACCAAGAGATTATTTTTTAAAACCCGTACCCGCGGGAATCAACTTCCCTATAATAACATTTTCTTTCAGCCCTTTGAGTTTATCTTCTCTACCTTCGAGAGAAGCCTTAATAAGGACTCTTGAAGTTTCTTGGAAAGAAGCAGCAGACAAAAATGAATCCGTACTCAACGCTACATTTGATATTCCAAGAAGGATGGGAATGCCAACGACCTTATTCTTTTTTTCTTTTTCAAGCCTTTCATTTTCTTCAAAATATCTTCTGCTTTCAATAATTTCTCCGTTGTCAAAACAACTATCCCCTCTGTCTTTTATTCTCACCCTGGAAAACATTTGTTTTGATATCACCTCTATATGTTTGTCATGAATAGTAGCACCTTGACGAGCATAAACGCCTTGGACTTCATTTAATATATATCTTTTAGCTTCCGGAGCGCCGGAAACTTTAAATAGTTCTTTCAAATCAATACTTCCTTCGCAAATCTGTTGTCCTTTTTTAATTTCCTGTCCTTCCTTTACAAATATTACTCTTTTGGAAGGAATCTTATATTCAATAATATCGGATAAATCTTCCTTTTTGGACTTTTTCTTGGACTCGGGCTTTGCAACTTTTATTCTAACAGTTTTGTCTGAAGTAATTTTCAAAACTTTTCCTTCCACATGAGAAATTAAAGCTTTCCCTTTTGGAGGCCTTGCTTCGAAAATCTCCTCTACTCTGGGTAACCCTTGAGTAATATCTCCTCCCCCGGCAACTCCACCCGTATGAAATGTTCTCATAGTTAACTGAGTTCCCGGCTCTCCGATTGCCTGAGCAGCTACAACTCCTATTGTACTTCCCAGTTCAACAATTTTATTTCTCCCCAAATCCCATCCATAGCATTTCTGACAAATACCGTCTTTTGACTTGCACGTTAAAGGACTTCTTATCTTTACCTTTTCAACGTTTAGATTTTCAATTTTTTCTGCCTTAGCCCAGTCAATCATTTCTCCTTTCTTAACAATGATCTTATTTGTCCCCGGTTCTTTAATGTCTTCCAAAGAAAACCTTCCTGCGATTTTGAAAGAAAAGTCTTGGTTAACTCTTTCAGCGTCTTCTCTGAAAACAACTAATCCCTCATTATCACCGCAATCTTCTTCGTTGACAATAACATCATGAGATACATCAACTAACCTTCTGGTTAAATATCCCGCTTTTGAAGTACGTAAAGCAGTATCTGCTGTTCCTTTTCTGGCTCCATGAGTGGAAATAAAATATTCCAAAACATTAAACCCCTCTTTAAAAGAGCTTTTAACGGGAAGTTCTATTATTTCTCCGGAAGGATTACTAACAAGTCCCTTCATCCCTGTCATCTGAGTAGCTTGACTGAGAGATCCTTTCGCTCCGGAGCTCATAATAAAGTAAACGGGAGAAGAAGCCTCTTTAAGGGTTTGGGGAACCAGTTTTTCTATTTCTGACTTAACTCTGTGCCAAATTTCTATTATTTTCCCGCTTTTTTCTTCTTCAGAAAGAAGACCGTTGTTATAGTGACTACGAATTTCTTCAACTTCTTTTTCGGCCTGAGTCATTAATTTTTTCTTTTCCTTGGGGATAATAAGGTCTCCCATTCCCCAAGTAATGCCGGATATAGCAGAATATTCAAAACCAAGATCCTTAATGTCGTCCAAGGCTTCAGAAGAAATTTTACTATCATATCCTCTGATTATATCTCCAACTATTTTATCAAGCTCTTTTGCATTAATTCTCTTATTAACAAAAGAAAAGTCCTTGGGGAGAACATTGTTAAATAAAATTCTTCCAACAGAAGTTTCTATTATTTTCCCCTCTATTCTAACTTTAACTTTAGCTCTGAGAGCAATATCGTCAGCATCAAAAGCTAAAATTGCTTCGTTTTTAGAACCAAATATTTTACCCTCTCCTTTAAGCCCTTCTTCTATTTCCGAAACCCAGCAAACACCCAAAACAATATCTTTAGTAGGGCTTGCAATAGGTTTCCCCGTGGCGGGCTTTAACATATTAAGATTAGAAAGCATAAGCTCTCTAGCTTCTTTTTGAGCTTCTTCAGATAAAGGCAAATGAACAGCCATTTGATCTCCGTCAAAGTCAGCATTAAAAGCTTTACAAACAAGAGGATGTATCTTAATAGCTTCCCCTTCAACAAGCCTTGGATAAAAAGCTTGTATCCCCAACCTATGTAAAGTTGGAGCTCTATTTAATAAAACAAGCTTATCTTTAACAACTCCTTCTAAAATAGCCCAGACTTCATCAGTTTGCTGATCAATCAATCTATTAGCACTTCTTACGTTATAGGCTAATTCTTCTTCTAATATTTTTTGGATAACAAAAGGTCTGAAGAGCTCAAGGGCCATTATCTTCGGAATGCCAACTTCTCCAAAGTTTAACTCAGGACCCACCACAATTACCGATCTTCCAGAGTAATCAACTCTTTTACCCAAAAGATTCTGCCTAAACCTTCCTTGTTTTCCCTTGAGCATGTCTGCTAAAGATTTAAGAAGTCTCTTGCCACCTGTTGTGGCCTGGGTAACCTGGCCTTTTCTCATGCTATTGTCAATTAAAGCATCTACGGCTTCTTGAAGCATTCTTTTTTCATTTCTTACAATAACCTCAGGAGCATTTATTTCTAAAAGATAGCGCAAGCGATTATTCCTATTAATTACTCTTCTGTAAAGATCATTAAGATCCGAGGAGGCATATCTTCCTCCATCCAGCTGGACCATCGGTCTTAATCCCG
>CAZBVF010000017.1:0-1778 GCA_964495335.1 uncultured Candidatus Saccharibacteria bacterium | reverse complement strand
AAGAAAAGGAACTATTCTTTTCTGGTTTTTCAGTTTAGTTTTAATAGCTTTTATTGTAAGCTTTTTCTACCTACCCGAAATTTACAGAATCAGCACTTCCGTTGAAATAGGAAGATTGGAAAAAGGAACCGATTCTTCCAAGGAAAAATTAATAGAAGATCCCGTCAGTTTGGCCAATAAACTGGAAGGGGATGTTTACGGAGTTAAAGTTAGAAAAAAATTAGGATTGAGTGAGAGTGAATGGCCCGAAATTAAAGTTGAAAACCCCGAAAAAACTCATTTGATCACAATGGCTATAGAATCTGATGACAAAGAAAAGTCAAAAATGATATTAGAGGAAATAAATTCTCTTGTTCTGGAAAATCACAAGAAAATTGCTGAAATTAAAAGAGACCTGATAAGAGAAACTATTCTTAACAGAGAAAGTAAAATAGAAAGCTTGAAAGAAGATATTTCTATTGTCAGAAAAAAAATTGAACCTCTCCAAAAAGACATTGAAAGGATAAACAACAAAATTGAAATAGCAGAAAGAGAAAAAGAAGCTTTGGAAAATAAAGTAAAAAGTTTGGAAGAGCAATTAGTTTACGAACAAACACCGGGAACCCAATATGCTTTATTTAACGCAAAACAAGAGCTTTCTCAAAAAGAAGATGATATAGAAAATCTTTATCTGAGAATCAATTCTCTGGAAGGGAAAATTGAAGATTATAATTCAGAATTGAATTCTTTAGAAAGAGAAATTGAAGACTACAATCTTGAGATAAACTCTCTTGAGTCTTCTCTGGAAGAGGCAAAAGATACAGAAGTTATTAAAGAACCGATTTCTTCTGAAAACCCGGTTAAGCCAAGAAAAATACTCAATATGGCAATTGCAGGAATATTGGGAATCTTTATTGGAACTTTCTGGGCGTTCGGCAAAGAATGGTGGGAAAACAGCAAGGAAAATATTTAAAAGAAAATTAGATTATAAGCCCCTCTTTTTGAAAAGAGGGGTTTTTAAGCATTTTTATCTTTTAACTAAAAGATGATTTAAAGTTTTTAGGATAATTTCAATATCAAGAAGTAAAGATCTGTTTTTAATATAATAAAGGTCGTACTTAAATTTTTCTTTTGCTTCAGATACTGAAAGAGAGGCGGGAAAATGGAGCTGGGCCCATCCGGTAATGCCGGGCTTTACTAAATACCTTTGAAAATAAAAGGGGATTTCTTCTTCAAATATTCTGCCAAGCATTATCCATTCGGGTCTGGGACCCACTATGCTCAAATCTCCTTTCAGGATTGCCCAAGATTGGGGCAGTTCGTCCAAATGAAATTTTCTCAAAAAACTCCCCACCTTTGTTACTTGTCCTTTTTCTTTCTCTCTCCAGGTTTTAGTGTTTTCTTTTTGGTTTGACTTCATTGATCTGAATTTGTGTATAATGATCTCTTTTTCTTTTTTTCCTATTCTCACCTGTCTGTAAAAAACGGGACCGGGGCTTTCTATTTTTATTAAAAGAGCGATTAAGGGAAAAAGAATTATTGTTAAAATTAAAGCTAAAAGACTGATCAAAACATCAACAATTCTTTTGGTTTTCTCGTAAATAACGGTTTCCCTTTCTCTTAAATTATCCAGGAACCAAACTTCGTCGATTTGGGAAAGAGGAACTTTTCCTGTAATTCTTTCATAAAAGTCAGAGAACTTTTCAAAGTTGAAATAGGGTAAATATTGGTAAAGTTTTTTTGCTAATTTGGGATAATGGTTGAGATTTAAAGAAGTGACTATTGTGTAGTTTTTTTCT
>CAZBVF010000016.1:0-7775 GCA_964495335.1 uncultured Candidatus Saccharibacteria bacterium | reverse complement strand
AAAAATCTGTTTGTTTTCCTTAATTATATCATAAGATTTTTCCAAAAAGTCGCTAAATTCCCCTTCCTTTTTATTGTACAAATCAGTAAAAAATTCTGGTACAGCTTTTCCTTTTATTTTTAATTCTTCATGCTCGGGATAAAAGACTGCTCTTTGTTTTAATAATTTTTGTACACGCTTATCGTTTAAAATAATCGGAGCGATAATTTCACTTAAATGCCATTCTAAATAAGGCGATTCAAAATTTTTATTACTCACCTCAGGGTGTGCCTTCTTCCATTTTTCAAAATATAAAAAATGACAGCATTCGTGCATTATAACTTCCATAGCATGGGATATTTTTTTATAGTTATAAAAAATAGAAAAACTCCAATTGTTTAAAAATCGAGGGCAAATTGGGTTAATTGAAAGCATTGCTTTTATTGTCTTTTTGTTTTTTGGCCAATCTGCTTCCATGATATCTGACAATGTCTTCAAGTATTTTTTTTCAATTTTTTTCCAGTTTCTGGAATATTTATCTTTATTTCTTTCTATGGTTTCAAAATTATTTTTTCGGAATTTTAAAATATATTGCTCTAAAAACTTAACTTGTTCTTCCTCGTTTTTATAAGAAAAAACTTTTTTAATTTTAGGATGTTTTTTAATTATATATTTTCCCCATCCCCATTTATTCTCAAACAAAAAACCATGTATCCAATCTATCTCGGTTAATAAAGGAATGTTATAAAATTTTACTTCTGGTAGGGTCATGTATTAATAATAACATCAAACATAAAGAAACAAAGCCTGGCTATTTATGACCAGGCTTTATTTTATAAAGATTGTATTTCTTTTTGTGCCCCCGACGCGACTCGAACACGTAACCGTCTCCTTAAAAGGGAGCTGCTCTACCGAATTGAGCTACGGGGGCAATAAGTTCTTACAATGATATTTTACACAAATTTCAAAGAAAAACAATAGAAAAAGGTATTAAATCCCCTCTTTTTTTAATTCCTTTAATAATTCTTTTTGTTTTTTTGATAGTTTTTTAGGAATAGAAATTTTTGTTTTAATGTATAAGTCCCCTCTTTTATTGCTTGCAAAATGAGGAGTTCCTTTTTCTGTTATCCTGAATATTTTTCCCGACTCTGTTCCCGAAGGTATTTTCAGCATTATTCTTTTTCCCTCGAGAGTAGGTATTTCTATTTCATCTCCCAATAGGGCTTGAGAAACAGAAATAGATGAATTTAAATAGAGGTTATCCCCTTCTCTTTCAAATGAAGGGTGGGGTTTTATAATTATCCTTATTAACAAATCCCCGCTTCTGCTGTTTTTCTTTCCTGCGTTTCCGAGACCGGGGATCCTTAACATTTGATTGTTATGAACTCCTCTAGGAATGGAAAATTCAATCGTTTTTTCTTTTTTTATTCTTCCCTCTCCCTTGCATTTTCTGCAAACTTTTTCCGGGACATATCCTTCTCCTTCACATTCGGGGCAAACAGCTACTCTGGTAAAAGAGCCAAAAAGAGTTCTCTTTATTTCTTTCACTTTTCCAGTTCCGTTACAAGCAGAACACTTTTTCATTTTAGTTCCCGGTTCAGCGCCTTTTCCTTTGCAATCGGGGCAAGTTTCATATTTGTTAATTTTTATCTTTTTGTCTTGTTCTTTTAAAACGTCTTCCAGGTCAAGCTCCAGATCAATCCTAATGTCTTCTCCTTTTTTAAAAGATCTGCTTTGTCTTCTTGAGCTTCCAAAACCGAATGCGTTTCCGAATATATCGTTTATGTCTTCAAAGTCAAAATCAAAATTCTGTTTATCTCCGAAAAAGGAATTAAAATCAAAGCCCTGGGAAGAAGAGGGGCCGTTTTGATCAAACGTTCTCCCGAATTGATCATATTGATTTTTTTTGTCTTTGCTTGATAAAACTTGATAAGCTTCGTTTATCTCTTTGAATTTTTCCTCGTCCCCTCCTTTGTCAGGGTGAAACTTATGAGCAAGTTTGTGATAAGCTTTTCTGATCTCTTCGGGAGAAGCGTCTTTGGAAACTCCTAAAATTTCGTAATAATCTTTCATTTTTATTCTTTTTCTTTATATTCTCCGTCTTCGGGTTTGTTGTCGTCTTCCTTTTTCTCTTCGTCTTTTTCTTCCGGTTTTTGTTCTTTTTGCTTGTATATTTCAGAACCGGCTTTCTGGACGGAAGAGGAAAGTTCTTCTGTCTTTTTCTTAATATCTTCCAAGTCATTACCTTCTTGAGCTTTCTTTAAAGCTTCCGTTTTTTCTTTTATCTCGTTTTTGATTTCTTCGGATATTTTATCTTCGTTGTCTTTTAGCGTTTTTTCTGCTGTGTAAACAAGTGTTTCGGCTGAATTTTTAGCCTGAATAGTTTCTTTTTTCTTTTTATCTTCTTCAGCATGAGCTTCAGCTTCTTTTTTCATTCTTTCCACTTCCTCATCTGATATACCACAAGAACTTTCAATTCTTATTGACTGTTCCTTCCCCGTTCCCTTGTCTTTAGCGGAAACATTTAAAATTCCGTTAGCGTCAATGTCAAAGCTTACCTCTATCTGAGGAACTCCTCTCGGGGCGGGAGGTATGCCATCCAGAATAAATTTACCTAAAAGCTTGTTATCTGAAGCCATAGGTCTTTCTCCCTGAAGAACACGGATTTCAACGGAAGGCTGATTTTCTTGAGCAGTTGAGAAAATTTGAGTTTTCTTAGTCGGGTAAGTAGTATTTTTGGGGATTAAAATTGTGTTGACTTCACCCATTGTTTCAATTCCCAGGGACAAGGGAGTATTGTCCAGTAAAAGAACTTCTTTAATATCTCCTTGTAAAATTCCTGCTTCCACGGCTGCACCAATGGCTACAACTTCATCGGGATTAATAGATTTGTTAGGTTCTTTCCCTATCAGTTTTTTAACTTCTTCTTGGATTTTAGGCATTCTTGTTTGTCCTCCAACTAAAATTACTTCGTCGATGTCATCTATAGTGATTTTCTTTCCTTTTACTTCTTTTGCTTCTTCCAGCGCTTTTTTCGTTATCTCTATTGATTTTTGAATGTATTCATCAACCAGATTTTCAAATTGAGCTCTGGTTAATTTGTAGAGAAGATGTTTTGGCCCGTTAGCGTCGGAGGTTATAAAGGGAAGATTAATTTCCGTTTCAAGGGCTGCGGAAAGCTCTATTTTGGCTTTTTCCGAAGACTCTTTGATTCTTTGTAAAGCAAGTGGATCTTTTGAAAGATCAATTCCTTCCTCTTTTTTAAATTTATCAATGACCCAATTCATTATTTTTCTGTCAAAATCATCTCCTCCGAGATGAGTGTCTCCCCCAACGGAAACAACGTCAATAGTATCTTCTTCAACGTCAAGAATGGAAACGTCAAAAGTTCCTCCGCCAAAATCATAAACAATAATTTGGTGATCTTTCTTTTTATTCAATCCATAAGCCAAAGCAGCGGCAGTGGGTTCATTTATTACCTTTCTTACCTTAAATCCTGCGATTTCCCCGGCAACCTTGGTTGCCTTTCTCTGGGAATCGTCGAAATAGGCAGGGCAGGTAATTATTGCTTCGTCAAATTTTTCTCCTGTTTTCTCTTCTGCGTCTTTTTTGAGTTTCTGTAAAACCATAGCAGAGATTTCGGGAATTTTATGCCATTTTTCCCCCATTTTAATCTCTATCCCTTCATCGGAAGCTTCCTTGGTCTCGTAAGAGACAAGGCTTTCTTCTTTTTTTGCTCCCTTGTCGCTGTATTTAAGACCTATTAATCTTTTAACCGAGTATATTGTATTCTCGGGATTTGTTATTTGTTGTCTTCTGGCTAATGTTCCAACCAGTCTTTCTCCTGATTTAGATAATGCCACAACAGAAGGAGTTGTTCTTTCTCCTTCGCTATTTGGTATAATTTTAGCTTCGCCGTCTTGAATAGACGCCATTGCTGAGAAAGTGGTTCCCAGATCAATTCCAAGTATTTTTCCCATAATCTTTTTTTTCTGCCTTCAACACAAATTTCAGCTGCACTGAGGCTCACTGAAATTTGCAATTTCAGACCAGAATATTCTATTTATTTTGTTTTAATTTTAACTTTTGTTTTCTTTTCTTCTTTTTTCTTTCCTTCTAATTTAGGAATCGTGACTTTCAAAATTCCATCTTTGTAAACTGCATCAGATTTTTTTCTGGCAACTTCAACGGGTAAAGGAACAACTCTTCTGAAGTATCCCCTTCCCAACTCTTTTCTGTAGTATCCTTTTTTCTTTTCTTCTTTTTTCTGTTCCGTTTTCGCTTCAACTTTTAAAGCATTGTCTTCAACTTCAACATTAATATCTTTTGGATCTACTCCGGGCATTTCAATTTCAGCTATGACATTCTTGTCTTCTTCGTAAATATCCATTCGAGGAGTTTTTACCATTGCTGATTTATTAATTTTAGTAAGAAGATCGTCAAATTCTTCATCATCGAAGAAACGATCTATGTCCCAAGGGTTATAAGGTACTATAGCCATATTTTTTAAGCCTAGTCCTTGGCAAGAAAGCCTTGGATTCAGCTTTGATTACTTTATGACCTTTACTTTGGCAGGCCTTAAAACCTTACCTTTTAATTTATAGCCTTTAAGAACTTCTTCTGAAACTTTTCCTGATTTTTCTTTTTTATCTTCAACTACTTGAACAGCTTCGTGAAATTCCGGATTAAAATCTTTTCCAATCGATTCTATTTCCTCTAGTCCCTGTTCTTTGAAATAATTTTTAATCTGTCTTTCTATTTGTAAAACACCTTTAATATATTCGTTATTTTCAAGCTCTGAAGGAGCATTATTTTTGGCTTTCTCCAAATTATCCAAAATAGGAAGAATACCAGATATTATTTCTTCTTTTGCATAGCTTGCAAGCTCTTCGTTTCTTTTACCTTCTTCTTTTTTGTAGTTTAAAAAATTTGCCTGGGCTCTTTTCCATTCTTCTAAATATTCATCTTTCTTTTCTTGGCATTTTTTTAACTCTTTTTCTATTTTTTTTAATTCTTCTTTCATTTTAATAATCATTTAAAGCTCTCAAAACAGAATTCATCAGATTGAGATTTCTATTGTAGTCCATTCTTTTAGGACCTATAATTGCCAATATTCCCTTTTTCTTTTTCGGGAGAAAGCAACCGGAAGATATTATGCTGAATTCACTTAATTTAGAAAAGGGATTTTTCCCGATATAGACCTTAATGTCTGATTCTGATTCCATTTTCGAAATTTTACATTCAATATCTTTTAAAAAATCAGCAAAAACAGAAATATATTCGGATTTTTCAAATTCAGGCTCTTTTAAAATTTCTTCCCATCCCTCTTTCCATAAAATATTATTCTCGGGCAAATATCCCAGGCTTAAAGTGCAACAAATCGAAGATATCTTTTTTGTCATCAGGGAAATAAGTCTGAAGCTGTCCATTTCTCCTCCAATCCATTTTTCTATTTCAAATTCATCTTCATCTGCGAACTCTTCTCTCAAAAATTTGTCAACAAAAAAACCATATCCTTTATCTGTGGGGATTCTTCCTGCGGAAGTGTGAGGTTGAGATAAGAGCTTTTTATTTGCCAACTCTTTCATCTCAGATCGAATAGTAGCGGAAGAAACATTCAAATCATATTTTTTTTCCAAAGTCTGAGAGCTCACCGGTTCAGCAGAATTCACATATTCAAGGATAACACTTTCAAGTATTTTTTGCTGTCTTTCACTAACCATCACTTTCAATTATATCAAAACAAAATTAGCAGTCAAGAGCAAAGAGTGCTAACAAAACTTATCCACATATTTTATTTTAAATTATGGTAAAATAAAAACAGGATGAAAAAAACTCTTATTCGTTTTTTTAAAAACAATAGAGCTGTTATTTTCCTAACGGTTATTTTTCTTATGGCTGCTTTTTTGAGATTTTGGAAACTGGAAAGCATTCCTCCCGGACTTTATCCCGATGAAGCTGCAAACATTAATGATGCTATTTCCCAGCCGGGAAGAATATTTTACCCGGGAAACAATGGCAGAGAAGGTCTTTTTTTTAATTTACTCTATCTTTCGTCTTTAATCTTTGGCAAAAGCATATTTGCAATGCGCTTTGTTTCTGCTTTTTTAGGCACCGTTACCATTATTGGTGTCTTTTTAATGACAAAGGAAATGTTCAGGATAAAATATGATCTTTTAAAATCCGAAAACATTGCTCTTCTAGCAAGTTTTTTTACTGCTTTCTCTTTTTGGCATATTAATTTCAGTAGAATAATTTTTAGGGCAATCCTGGTTCCTCTCGTTCTCAGTTTTTCTTTTTATTTTCTTTTTAAAGGTTTTCGGAATACCTCTTCAGGAAAGAAAGATATTTCTTCTTTTGTTTTTGCCGGAATTATTTTTGGAATCGGTTTTCACACTTACATTGCCTTCAGAATGGCAGTTTTGCTTTTGGGAGCTTCTTTAATTCTATTTTATTTTTATTCTAGAAATAAAAGAGGATTTTTGGTTTCGGTTGCAGTTTTTCTTTTTTTCTGTTTTATTGTTGCTTTGCCCATAGGAATTTATTTTCTAAACAATCCGGAACACTTCATAGGAAGAGCAACCGGTGTTTCAATTTTCTCTCAAGAAAATATTTTAAAATCTTTCACCAAAAGCTTTGTACAGCACTTGGGAATGTTTAATTTTTCCGGGGATTATAACTGGAGACATAACATAGCGGGAAGTCCTGTTCTTTTCTGGCCGGTTGGAATTCTCTTTTTGATCGGATTGTTCTCTTTGGTATTCAAGAAAAAGGTGTGGCAGGAATCCTTAATATTATTATTTTTATTATCATGGATTTTTGCAATGCTTCTGCCCGGAGTTTTAACTTATGAAGGAATACCTCATTCCTTAAGGACTATAGAGTGATCCCTTCTGTTTTTATTTTCTCATCTTTGGGATTTTTCTTTCTCAAAGACAAAGTGATCAATTTAATAAAGAAAGGAAAAATTTCTTATTGGTTATTAGCAATTGCTTTAATTTTCTTTTCTGCTTCCTTTACGTTTGCTCAATATTCAAGATATTTTGTGATTTGGGGCAAAGAACCGGAAGTTAAAAATGCTTTCTCTGAATCCTATGTGAAAATTGGTGAATACTTAAACTCTCTTCCCTCTGAAACAAAAAAGTTTGTTATTGTTGAGCATAGAGGGATACCCATTGAATATCCCGAGAAAGTTCCTGTTGCAGCCCAAACAACGATATTTATCGAAAAAACAAAGTTTGAAGAACCGAGAGCAGAGTACATTATCCCCGAAAACTTAGAAAGGATATCCTCATTCAAAGAAAATAATCCGGGAAAAGAAATAAAGGTCTTTCCTTTAAATTATAATGAAAACTTAATTCTTGACCTTTGGAAAGAAATTCCCAAAGGAAAAATAGAATTTAAAAACGAAGTCTGGGTATACACCATTAATTAAATAATTTTAAAAATATTATGAAAATATCCGATCGTCAAACAAAAATATTAGTATTTATTCTTCTTTTAATAATGTTTTTTACTTCTATTCTGAGCGTAAAAGATGAAGCTTTAACTTTTGACGAATTATCTCATATCCCGGCGGGATACTCTTATCTTTCCCAGAGAGACTTCAGAATTAATCCGGAGCATCCCCCTTTGATAAAAGACATTTCAGCCGTTCCCCTTCTTTTCATGGATCTTAATTTTCCAGAAGATCATCCTTCTTGGAAAAATGAAGTTAACTCTCAATGGTGGTTTGGAAACCAATTCATATTTAAGTCCGGTAATGATGCGGATATGATTACTTTTTGGGCAAAGAT
>CAZBVF010000015.1:0-13415 GCA_964495335.1 uncultured Candidatus Saccharibacteria bacterium | reverse complement strand
GATGAAAAAATGTATAAAGAGAAAATAAAAAAGAGGCCTAATAAATAAAGTTAGGCCTTTTTTATTGCTTTAATTTTTGTGATACAATGAAAAAATGTTAATAAAAGTTAAAGTTTTTCCTGGCTCAAAAAAGAATGAGGTGATAAAGAAAGGAGAAGATAGTTTTGAAGTTAAAATTAGAGAAAAACCAATTCAAGGAAAAGCAAATAAGGCTGTTTTGTTTTTAATCTCTTCTTATTCCAATCTCTCTTCTCAAAAAGCTAGAATAGTTAAAGGTTTTAAAAAAAGAAACAAAATAATTGAAATACATGAATGAATTTATTAATATTTCAACAGAAAGAAAAAATCAGTTGGTTAATATAACGGATAAAGTTGAGGAAATTGTTAAAAAAAGTGGGATAAAAAACGGATTGGCTTTGATTTTTTCTTTTCACACTTCCTCAGCTGTTTTAGTAAATGAAAACGAAGAGGGATTAAATAAAGATTGGTTTAAATTTATTGATAAAATTACTTCTGGAATGGAATTTTTACATAACAAGCTTGACAATAATGCTTGTGCTCATCTTGTTTCGGGGTTGATCGGAAATGAAAAAGTTTTTCCTATTGAAAAAGGAAAATTAGTTAAAGGAACATGGCAGAGTATTTTTTTAGCAGAATTTGACGGACCGAGACAAAGAAAACTTTTAGTTAAAATTGTTGAAGAATAAAAATCCCCTCTAATAGATTAATCTTTTGAAAGAGGGGATTTTAAATTTGATCCGTTTTTTCTAAAATTATTTTTACCATTTCTTTTCCTTTGTCTTTGCCTTTTATATCTTCAAGGAAAATTGGATCTCCAATTCTCAGTTCAACTTTTACTCTTCTTAAAAGGTAGAGATACCATTTTCCTTCCGGATTTCCGTAAGGGCCTTCTGTTTTAATATTCAAGGGAAAAATTGGAATTTTTCTTTTTATTTTCTCTTCAGCTTTTTTGATGAGAAAAATTATGCCTCTGTTCATTTTTTTTCTTTCAGGGATAGTTGTTCCTTCTGGAAAAACGGCCAGATTCACTCCTTTTGCTAAAAGGTTTGAGGAATTTTCTATAGTGCTTTTTTTTGTTTTTTCTCTGTCGATAAAAGTTATGTACTTTTTAGCAAAGGGTATTTTTCCCAAAAATTTGCTCAGCTCTTTTTTGGTAACGTAGTTCATTATTGTGTAGTCTGAAGTACCGAAAGCAACTGACAAAAAAATGGGATCCCAATAGCTTTTATGCCGGGCAATGGCGACGAAAGCTATTCTATTTTTCTTTTTCCATTCAATGACTTTTTCTCTTCCTTTTATTTCAATTTTGAAAAAGAAAAGGCAAACATAATGCAATATCCATACGATGACTTTATAAGGAAAAAACGGAATACGATCTTTTAAAGAGCTCATTTTAAGCCTCCTTTCTTTGAATTAATACTATTAAAGAGATCCTTTTATGTCAATGGAAAAGACCCGATTTTCTCGGGTCTTTTTGGTTTAAATAATGTTTTTTACAGCAGGTCTTATCTTCTTGATTGCGTTTTCTATTGTTGTCATTATTCTATCTTCCTGGCATTTTTCAAGATATTCGGGAAGTTTTTTTAATCTTCTAATATCATAAGAATTAATCCTTTTGGAATAAGGCATTGCTTTAATTGACATTAGTCCGTTAAAAAGATTATTTTTTCCTCCTGAGATTTCATCCACTATTCTTTCCAGTCTTTGTTTGGTGACTCCTTTTTGGAGTTCTCCCAAAAACTTTAAAAGTCTTTTATAAGAGATTAAAAGGATTGTTTCCATTCTTTCTTTTTCTTTCAAGAGGCTTTCTGTTCTTTTTAAAATCCCTTTTGTTATTTCTTCTATCTCTTCTATCCTCTCTAAAAGATTAACGGTGGCTTTTCCGACCTTGAGAGCTGTTTTTTCTTTTTCCGAGCCTTCTAGTTCTTCTTTACATTCTCTTTTGTGCTGGTTGACAGACTTTTGAAATCTTTTTTGAGTTTTCTTCAGGCTTTCGAAAAGAAGATAAAAATCTTGAGAGCTTAAATTTTTAACACTAAGCAACCCTTCCACTATTTTTTGGAGATTTTTTATATCTTCAACTATTTTGTCTTTCTCTCCTTTTAAAATAATTTTTTCTTTGCCTTCTTTTATCTCTACTCCGTAATATCCTTCAATAATGTGAAGGTTTTGCCTTATTGAAGAATTAATGTCTATCAAGACATTTACGGTTTGGTTTTTTTCTTTCCCCCAAAGAACAATTATTTCTCCTTCCTTGCCGACAAAAATATTCTTGGATATTTTCTGGACAATCATATTTTCCCGCCTCCTTTTTAAAGAACTTTTCTGAATTATGGAATAATTTATTTTTTTTGTCAATTTTTTTTGCTAAAAACGTTTTAAAAGCGTATAAAGTTATTAAGAAGATGAATGATCTATTTGAAGAAAAATTTCAAAAAAGTCTTTCCCAAAATTCTCCTTTAGCAGAAAGAATGAGGCCTTATGCTTTTGATTCTTTCTTTGGCCAAGAGGAAGTTATAGGAGAGAACAGTCCTTTAAGAAAATCTATTCAAAACGACGCTTTAAGATCTCTTATTCTCTGGGGTCCTCCGGGTTCGGGAAAAACTACTTTAGCTAAGATAATAGCAAATCAAACGAAAGCCGAATTTGTTAAGTTTTCAGCTGTTACGAGTGGTGTCAAAGACATTAAAGGGGCTATTGAAAAAGCAAAAGAAAGATTAAAGTTCAATGAAAAAAAGACCATACTTTTCATAGATGAAATTCACAGATTCAACAAAGCTCAACAAGACGTTTTATTGCCTCATGTTGAAAACGGAACGGTTGTTTTAATAGGAGCTACCACGGAAAATCCTTCTTTTGAGGTAATTTCCCCCCTTCTTTCCCGATCCGCAGTTTATATCTTAAAGCCTCTCTCTGAAGATTCTTTGAGAAAAATTCTTTTGAGAGCTTTAGAAGACGAGGAAAAGGGGATAGGGAAATTAGATCTTAAAATTAAAGAAGACTCCCTTGATAAAATAATTTCCTTCTCGGACGGAGATGCAAGAGTTGCTCTTAATGCCTTGGAGTTTATAGCCGATTATTTTAAGGCAGAAGGAAAGAAAGAAGTAAAAAAAGATGATGTTGAATTAATATTAAAAGAGCATGCCTTAAGGTATGACAAAAAAGGGGAGGAGCATTATAATCTTATCTCTGCTTTTATCAAAAGCATGAGAGATTCAGATCCGAATGGAGCTTTATATTGGTTGGCTCGAATGGTAGAATCCGGGGAAGATTCCCGCTTCATAGCAAGGAGAATGATTGTTTTTGCCTCCGAAGATATTGGGAATGCCGATATTAACGCTTTAAATGTGGCTGTTTCTGTGGCAAGAGCCGTTGAATATGTTGGAATGCCCGAGGCTCAAATCAATTTAGCCCAAGGGACAACTTATCTTTCTCAAGCTCCTAAGGACAATAGATCCTATGAAGCTTTAATGAATGCAAAAGAAGATGCTAGAAAAGGTTCTTTTGGCGTACCTCTTCATTTGAGGAATGCTGTTACTTCTCTGATGAAAAAAATTGGGTATGGGAAAGGATATGAATATGCTCATAATTTGAAAGATAAGAAAACAAGTCAAACTCATTTCCCGGAAGAAATAGGGGAGAAAAAATATTATAAAGAATGAACTTTAAAAATTTAAAAGGAGGATTGTAAAAATGTATAGCGCTTTGGTTTTGTCCGGTTCAGATAAAAAGAAAGATTCTTGGAGAAAGAAGAATAAATCTCTGATTGTTATTAAAGAAAAACCAATCATCTCTTATGTGATTGAATCTCTGAAAGAAAGCAAAGAAATTGGGAAAATTGCAGTTATTGGTCCCGAGAAAGAACTTTCTTTTTTAAAAAAAGATTGCCAGATTTTAGAGCAGGGAAATTGTCTTTTTGAAAATTTGGAAAAGGGGATAGAATTCTTAAAATCTGAAAGCAAAGAGAAAATTTTTGTTATCTCTTCGGATATTCCCTTGATAAAATCTTCTTGCATAGATAATTTTTTAAGAAAGTGTAAAAGAGAAGATTCGGAAGCTTTTTATCCGATTATGAAAAAAGAAGATATTTTAAAGAAATATCCGAAAGCGGAAAGAACTTATTTAAAATTAAAAGAAGGATATTTCTGCGGTGGCAACTTTGTTTTAATGAATGGAAATCTTTTCAAAGAAAGAAAAGATCTTTTTATAGAAGCCATTAAAAACAGGAAAAATGTTTTGAAGCTTGCTAAGTTTTTTGGGTTCAGAACTATTTTAAAATTTGCTATTGGAAGATTAAGTATTAAAGAAGCAGAAAGGAAAGTTTCAGAAATAGTAGGGCTTAATGTCTGCGCGGTTAAAATCTCTCATCCCGAAGCAATGATTGATTTAGACAAGGAATCCGATCTTAAGTTAATCAAAGAAAGCTTAAAATAACAAGAGCCCCGTTAAAAATAAAGCGGTAGCGTTTAGCGGGGCTTTTTGATATAATGAGAAAATTGGATGAACAAAAGAGAATTTGAAAAATTAGTTGAAAAATCTATTTCTTCTTTACCTGAAAAAATCCAGAAAATGATGGAGAATGTCGCTATTTGCATAGAAGACAATGATTTTGGAATAAAAAAAGGGAAGGGGGGAGTGAAAATATCAGGCAATCTTCTGGGGCTTTACCAAGGAATACCTAAAACAACATGGGGAAGGGGTATTGTCAGCGGTTCTTTGCCCGACAAAATTACTATTTTTAAAGAGAATATTGAAAAAACCGCTAAAACGAATGAAGAGATTGAAGAACTTGTTAAAATAGTTGTTTGGCACGAAATAGCTCATCATTTTGGATTTGGAGAAAAAGAAACCAGAAGACTAGAGTCAAAATGGAAAAATAGCAAAAGATAATTTATGCCTAAAACATATTCAGTCTCTAAAATAAATTCTTTTAATTCCTGCAAACTTAAATACAAATACCAGTATATTGATAAGATTAAGTCTGATGCGGAAACAATCGAAAGATTTATGGGAAGCGTGGTTCATGAAGCTCTCGAGGAATTTTATAATCTTGTAAAAGAAGGAAGAGTTGAGCCCGTTGATTGGATTTTAGAGAAATACAGAGAAATTTGGATTAAGAAATACAATAGAAATATTAAAATTGTAAGGAAAGAATTAAGCGTTATTGATTATTTTAAAAAAGGAGGGAAATCATTAAGAGATTATTATGAAAATTATAAGCCTTTTAGTGAAAATAAGGTTATAAATACGGAAATTTTTGAAAAATTTGAGATTGAAAACGGAAAAGAAAAATATAATTTTTGTGGTATTTTGGACAGGCTTGATTGGAATGACAAGGAGAATGTTTACGAAATTCACGATTACAAAGTTTCAAATTCTTTTTTGAATCAGAATCGGGCAGATGAAGATTGGCAATTAGGCCTTTATTGTGTTGCTTTAAGCAAAAAATGGCCGGATATGGAAAAAGCAAAATTGATTTGGCATTATCTCTTATTTAACAAAGAAGTTGTTTCTTTCAGAAAGAAAAAAGAGTTAAAAAAACTTCAGGAAGATGTTATAAAGAAAGTCAAGGAAATAGAAAATTGCCAAGAGTTTCCTCCTCAAAAAAGCGGACTTTGTCATTGGTGTGATTATCAAAACATATGTCCTTTGTGGAAAAATTAACATATGGAATGTAACATAAACAAAAACTTAGAAAATTGTACTTGTACTTATCCGGGATGCCCCAGAAAGGGAAAATGTTGCGAGTGTTTGAAGTATCACAAAGAGAAAGGAGAGCTACCCGGTTGCCTTTTTTCAGAAGAAGCAGAGTCAACTTACGACAGATCAGTTGAAAAGTTTATATCGGATTGGCAAGAGAACAAACATATTTAGTTTATGATTAAAGATTTTATAAATTACCTTTATTCGATTAAGAGACTGATAATAATCTGTTTTCTTGTTTTTGCCTTTTCTGTTTTGGGGGGATATATTTCAGTCCAAAACTCTCCTGGGGAAGCGGAGGAAGTATTTGAACAATTAAAGCAGATGTACGGATCTGTTCATGAGCTAGATTCTTTTGGACAATTTATCTTTATTATTTTAAATAACAGCATTGCTTTGTTCTTTTCTATTTTACTCGGTCTTGTTTTTGGCATAATTCCTTTTATATTCCTTTTCTCAAACGGCGCTATTTTGGGAATTTTAATGTATCTTTTCGGAGAGAATTTTTCTTTATCTCAATTTTTCTTAGGCATATTGCCTCATGGCATCCTGGAAATACCGGTTTTAATTATTGGATGTGCCATGGGCCTTAGAGTGGGGAAAGAAGTTATTGATAAGGTGTTCAGGAAGAAAGGAGATATAACGAAAGAATTGTCCAGAGCAATTGAGTTTTTTTGGAAAATCATTATACCTCTCTTAATTTTAGCTGCAGCTATTGAGGTTTTCATTACTGCTAAAATATTGGGAGTTTAGTTTTCGGGAAAAACTAATAAATGTTAGAATAAAAGCATAAGGGGAAAAGTGTTAGAAAAATTAAAATAATTTTATGAAAGATAAAGATTTATATAAAATTGCATTTATTGCTTTATCTCTTTTTGTTTTAATAATAATTTCTTCTTTTTTTCTTTCTCAAAGGTCAATTAATCTTCAAAATAAATTTAAAATTCAAAATATGAAAATTCAAAGTTCTGCTTTTGAAAACAATCAATCAATTCCTAAAAAATACACTTGTGACGGGGAAAGTATCAATCCTCCCCTGGAGATTAAAGATGTTCCAGAAGATGCTAAAAGTCTTGTTTTAATTGTTGACGATCCTGATGCTCCGGGTAAAACTTATAGTCATTGGATTGTTTGGAATATTAGCCCTGAAACGTCTTTTATAGAAGAAGGTCAAAGTTTTCAAGGACCAACCGAAGGAATGAACGACTCGGGAACTAATTCTTATACCGGTCCCTGTCCTCCGAGCGGAGTTCATCATTATCATTTTAAGCTTTTTGCCTTAGATAAGACGCTAGAAGACAATCCTTCTCTCGGGAAAGAAGACGTTGAATCTTTAATGGAAGGAAATGTTATTGACTCTACTGAATTAATTGGAACTTATGAAAGAGAATAAAAGCATACCTCATCATTTAGGGATAATTGTTGACGGAAATAGAAGGTGGGCGAAAGAAAAAGGCCTTGAAACAATTGAAGGCCACAAAGAAGGATTTGAAAATGTAAAAAGAATTGTTAAGTTGTGCCGAGAAAAGGGGATAAAGATTTTAACATTGTTTGTTTTTTCAACAGAAAATTGGAAAAGATCCCCAAAAGAGGTTTCTTATCTAATGGATCTTTTTAAAAAAGCTTTTAGCGATGAGAATATAAAAGAAGTTTATCAAAATGGAGTGAGGGTAAGGGTTGTCGGGAAAAAAGATCTTCTTTCTATTGCCTTACAAAGAATGGTACAAAATATTGAAAAGAAAACAGAAGACAACAAAAAGATGATTTTGAATTTCGCGTTAAGTTATGGAGGAAGAAATGAGATAGTTCAAGCGGTAAAAAAAATAGTTGAAAAAAATATTCCCGCAGAAAAAATAACCGAAGAAATGATCTCAGAAAATCTTTTGTTACCGGATGTTGATTTAATCGTAAGACCAGGGAAGGTTAAAAGAATATCCAATTTTCTTATTTGGCAGGCCGCGTACACAGAATTTTTTTTCTGTGACAAATACTGGCCTGATTTTAATAAAGAAGACCTTGAAAAGGTACTTTCTGATTTTGCCAACAGAAAAAGAAGGTTTGGGAAATAATTTAAAGAGAACCCACAAACTTACTTAAAGCGGCTTAAAGTCAAACTTAAGTCGTTTTATATTGACAAATATAAATTACTATGTTATAATTTAAGTGTTCTTTGAAAATTTAATAGGAGGAGAGAAGAATGAAAAGAATTGGAATTATTTTAATAATTATTGTGATTGCCTTATCTTTTTCTTCTTGTAAAGAGCAAGAAGAAAAATATGAAGGATATGGAGTTAAAACTGAACAGAAGAATGGAAAAATTTTTGTTGAGACCGAAAATATTCAATGGTCTTCCCTGGTAGAGGAAACAGAAGATATGCCTCTGGCTCTATCAATTAGATCATGGAGACGTATATTCAGTTTTGAAATTGAAGATGATAAGATGAGGGCAGCAAAAGAAAAAGCTCTCAGAAGTATCATCAGAACAGAAATATCATCTATTGCTGGGGTAATTAAAACCGGTAAAACTGAATTTGAAGTTAGTATTTATAGAGAAGATATGGAAAAAGCTATAAGACTTCTCTATGATGCTTTCTGTCTTATTGCTGATGAGCAAGGCAATAAGGATGGAGAGGCTTCTGAGGAAGAAAAGGAAGACTTGACTGAAAAGTATATAGACCAATACTCTATGTTTTATAGAGTAATAGAAATCTATAAATAATTTAAAAACCGGCATTAACAAAGATGTCGGTTTTTTCTTTTAATGTTATTTTAACCTTACTGTATCCTTCTCACGTAAGTTCCACTTTCTGTGTTTACTTCAATTATGTCTCCTTTTTTAATAAATAAGGGGACATTTATTTTAGCACCCGTTTCAATCTTTACTGTTTTTGTTCCTCCTTGAGCCCTGTCTCCCTTGATCCCCGGTGGGGATTCAATTACTTTTAAGTTTATTTTAATAGGTAAGGAAACATTAATAATTTCTCCCTTGAAGGAAAATCCGTCAAGAATCATATTTTCTTTCAAAAAGTTAGAAGATTCTCCTATTGTTTCTTCTGAAAGAAAGAATCTTTCGGAAGGTTTTCCTTCTTCACAAAAGCAGAATTTTTCTTTGTGGGAATAAAGAAATTTAATCTTGATTCTTTTTATTTGAGCTTCTTCAAATTCATCGGAAGGATGAAATGTTTTTGATATTACATTTCCTGTAATTAAATTTTTTAATTTTGTTTTCAAAACCGAAGAGCCTCTTCCCTTAAAAAGGAAAGAAGCTTCTGTTATTTGATGGGGTTGATTTGAGATAATTATTACTGATCCGTTTTTTAGCTCATTGAAAGAAAGCATATTATTTTAGTATTGTTCCTATAAAATCACTGTTTCCTTTCAGGAAATCTTGGGAAGTGGTCGGTTTTTTTCCTTCTATTTGGAATTCTTCAATAATCAAGAAATCTTTTCCTGCTTGAACCGCTATTTTATCATTTGGAGCTAAGAAAGTTTTCCCTATGGCACCGGTAGGACATATATCGGTTTGCTCCATGACTGTAGATTTTAGGATTTTTATTTTCTTTTCATCACTGTTCTTTTTGATTTTTGCTTTCGTAAAAGCTCCGGGCCAGGGATAAAAAGCTCTTATTTTTCTTTCTATGGACTTGGCTTCTTCGTGCCAGTTTATTTTCCCGTTCTCTTTTTTTATCTTTTTGGTGTAAGTTGCTTTTGAATTGTCTTGAGGAAGGGGATTTATCTTTCCCTTAATCCATTCGGGGATTGTCTTTATTAATAATTTAGCACCTATTTCGGAAAGTTCTTTTTTTAAACTTTTTGTAGTTGAGTTTTCCGGTATTTTAACTTTTAGACTTGAAATTATCTTTCCCTGATCCATTCTTTCATCCATTAGCATAATAGAGACTCCGGTTTCTTTCTCTCCGTTTAGTATAGAAGATTGCACGGGAGAGCTTCCTCTGTATTTTGGCAGAAGAGAAGGATGAACATTTAAGCACCCTTTCTCGGGGATTTCTAAAATATCTTTTGGGATTAATTGTCCGTAAGAAGCTGTTATTATTAAGTCAGGATTTATTTCTTTGATTTCTTCAAAGCAACTTTCTATTCTTTCTGGCTGTAAGGTTTTTATGTTGTTTTTTTCAGCTATAATTTTTACGGGAGGCGGGGTTATTTCTTTTTTTCTCCCGACCGGCTTGTTCGGACCAGTAATCACTAAGGAAGGTTTAAATCCTTCTTTGATAAGATTTTTTAGAATATTTGCTCCGAATTCCGGTGTTCCTATAAAGATAAAATTCATAGTAATTTATTTTTTAATATTTATTTTTTTTGGTATTTTCCATTCTATTTCTTTTTCTTTTCCGGCAAATTCAAGCCATGCGCCTTCTTTGTCTATAACGTACCACTTATTTTTAGACTGGGACCAGACCATGGGGTTGCCTTGGAAAAAAGGCTTTTTGACAATTTCTTTTGGTTTTAATTTGTCTAATTCAAGCCATTTTTTAAAGACAGTTTCAATGGAATAATCCAGATCTCTTGATTTTGCCCATTTTGAAACTTTGTCTATTGCTTCTTTTGATTTTTCAACTGAACCGGCTAATTCTAAAAGCTGTTTTGCGGGCTTAGTGAATCTGGAATAAATTATTTTTCTTTTTTTAGCCTTGTCTTTTAACTGTCCCAGACTTAATCCTTTAGTTTCAAAATAGAAGGTGATAATTTGGCGAATGGCAGTTTCTTCTTTTAACTCTTCATGGTAAGAAATTTTACCTTTTTTTAAATATTCTTCTATCTTGGAAGCAATACTTTTGCCTATTCCTTTTATTTCTTCAAGACCCTTGAGACCTTTTTCTTTGTATATGGAAGAAACGTCTTTTTCCAAATTATCTAATATATTTGCTGCTTTTCTGTAGACGTTGGGCTTGTACTTAACTCCTTTTATATCTAAAAGCTCTCCTGTTTGATGCAATATTTTGGCAATTTTTTCATTGCTCATATTTTTCAACCTCAAATTTGTAGATTAATATTTTTTCTTTTTCCGGATTTATATCTCCCTTTTGGCAGGCAATGGAAATTTGTTTGTTAATAGTGTCAATTCCTTCCAAATTTGGCAAAAGAAGAGCTGATTTTAAAGGATAGTCTGCTGTTTTGATCATTATACCATATTTTTTAGGATTGAGCTCTTTTATGTTTTTTATAAGTTCGGGTTTTTTTAATAAATAAACGGTATAGCTTAGTTCTGGCAATTCTTCTTTTTTAACGGATCCGAATCTGTAATCTTCCGTTGCCGCTGAAATAGCGTTGCTTATTATCTCTTCTGCTAGATTTGATTGAGTTGGTAAATAGGTTCCTATGCAAGCTCTTAAATTTTTGTTTTTTTCTATGGTTACAAAAACTCCTCCCTTTTGGTTTAAAAGTTTTTGGGGTAAATTTTCGGGAACCTTTATCTTCTTGTCTTCTTTGATAAAAGTTTCCACTGATTTTTTTGCTAAATCAACAAAGGGGTTCATTGGTTTTTAATTTTCATATTAGCGGTTAAGTATCCAACTCCAAAGGGATCTTGATAGGAAAGAATTTCCGGTTTCCATTCGGTTTCATTTAAAATTCCGAGGAGAATAATTATTGAATTATAAGCGCATTGGCCTGCTTCTTCTATTAAAATTGAGTCCATGTTTAATATTTCTTCAATGTTTTTTTCTTCTAAAAAGCTAATAAGTTTTTCATCGAATTCTTTTCCTCTTTTTGAATAACCAGCCGGAGATTCTTTGCTCAATCTATGGGAAAGATCTCCGGAAGCAACGACGGCCACCTTTTCGTTTTTTAAAGCTTCTTTAATTAACTTTCCGAATTGAAAATGTTCTTTAGCGCTCATATCAGAATATCCAATAGGAATAACTTTGATTTTTGGTGCTTTCTGGGAAAGGAAATAAAGGGGGACTAAGGATCCGTGATCTAACTCCTTTTCTTTGATTTTTCTCAAAGGAATATCTTTCAAGGAACATTCTTTTTCAATTAGCTTAATTTTTTCTAAATCGTTTTTAAATATTAAATCCGTTTTAAAATCGCCGAAGTTATAAAAATGACCTAGTAAGAGAGGGGAGTCGATAATCGTAAATTGGTTAAAATCCAGGGGACCGTGAGGAGAAATTATTAAGAGGGTTTCCGCTTCAGACGTTTTAAGCTTTTGGGCCAAAGAGTTCATTGATTCAATGGTTTTTGAAACTTGTTTTAAATCGCTCGGATTTCCGATAGTAGGAACAATTATTGGAGGATGAGGGCAGATAGAAGCAAATTTGATCATTTTAAAATTAAGTTTATTTTTTTATTGCAATTGGGACACTTTCCGTTTTTATCATATCTTTTAACAAGTTCGTTTCTTTCAATTATTTTTTCTTTGCAATCGGGGCAATAAGTGTTTTCTGCTCCCGGGACAGAAGTGTTTCCGATGTAAATATAGTCAAGACCGGTTTCTTTTCCTATCTGGTAAGCTTTTTTTAGGGTTTCTTCCGGCGTTGAAGGAAGGTCTTGAAGTTTCCAGGAAATAGTTCCAGAAAATCTGCTAATATGCCAAGGAGTTTCTTTTCCTATCTCTTTTTTAATAAAATGTGAAATTTTTTCAAATATTTCTTTTTTATCGTTTAAAGTTGGGATTAAAAGAGTGGTAACTTCAATCCATATTCCTTTTTCCTTTATTCTTTTTAGAGTTTGGAGAACGGGACCTAGTTTTCCTTTGCAATTTTGAATGTAAAATTCATTCTCAGAGCTTTTCAAATCAATGTTGACAGCATCTAAGTAGGGATAAACTAGATTAAACAACTCCTTTGAAAAAAAACCGCTACTCACCCATATATTTTTAATTCCTTCTTTTTTTGCCAGTTTCATTATATCAAAAGCATATTCGGAAAAAACGATTGGGTCTGTGTAAGTGTAAGAAATGCTGGGCAGTTCATATTCTTTTGCTATCTCTATAATTTTTTTCGGATCTATAATTTCTCCTTCAATTTTTCCGTTTATCTTCGGCGCTTGGGATATTTGCCAGTTCTGACAGTTTTTGCAGGCAAACTGACATCCGACCGTAGAGAGAGAAAGAGAACGAGTTCCTGGTAAGAAATGAAAAAGAGGCTTTTTTTCAATTGGATCTATATTAAGAGCAACTATTTTACCATAAACCAGAGAATAAAGCTTCCCGTTTTTATTCTCTCTAACACCGCATATTCCTCTTTTTCCTTTTTCAATGACACAGTAATGGGCGCAATTGAGGCATTTTACCTTTTTCTCTTTTAATTTTTCATAAAGATAGGCTTCTTTCATTGCTCTATTTTATCATTGGAAAAGGAAATAAAGAAGGCATTGCAATTTAAATTGGTTTGCAATGCCTTTTTAGCTTAAATATATTTGGAAATCTTTATCTTTAAATTTTTTCTTTAATCTTTCTAAGACTTTATCTTGAATTTGCCTGACTCGTTCTCTGGTAATTCCTAGTTTATCTCCAACCTCTTGAAGAGTATGCTTTCTGTCTATCTCGAATAGTCCGAACCTCATCTTTATAATCATTTGTTCTCTTTCTTTTAAACAATTAGAAAATATTTCTTGAATATTTTCTCTCATCATTTTCTTTTCTACAACGGAATAAACAGGATCTCCTTTTTCACTTGGTAAAAAATCTATTAATATGTCTGCGTTCTTTTCTCCTTTCTCCTTTT
>CAZBVF010000014.1:0-1994 GCA_964495335.1 uncultured Candidatus Saccharibacteria bacterium | reverse complement strand
CCAAAGCTAAATTAATATTTTTTAGTTTTAATTCTAGACTGTATTCAATGGGGAGAATTGAAGAATATTCTTCCACTCTGTCTGCAGCAGCTTCTTCCGTGTTGTCGTTTCCTCCTTTGTCCACGGGAAATCGGCTTTCCCAATTTCCCTTTACCTTGGAATCTTTTTCAGCAAACTTTTTCAACTCCTTAATAGTTTTTTTCTTTTCTTCTTCCAGGTGTTTTTTTAATTCTTCTTTTGTCTTTTTTTCCATGTTATTTACTGTAAACTTCATTTAATTTTTCTCTTGTTACTTCATCAACTCTTCCCGTTCCTTCAACTCTGCCCCAGGGTTTTAATATCTCTTCGCTAAATTTCTGTTGGAACCTTTTAACAGCTTCCATTGTAAGACGGCCGTAGTATCCGGTGATTAATCCGTCGGGATAAAGTTTTGTGTCTTTTGCCAGCCAATTCTGCAAAATTTCAACCTCTACTCCCCTGTCTCCCAGTTGAAGCTGTTGGGTTATTTCGCATTTGTGGTCAACAAGCTCTATAATACTTCTTTCAGAGGTTGAGATTATAAGATAATCTTCTATTATCGAATATGCAAGACCGAAATTTTCGTAAGCAAATGTTGTATAATGATATTTTTTCCCAGATCGTGTAACCTCTATAAAGCCATGGGCTGTGTACAAACTTTCTTTTCCCATAACGGAGAAAAGAGGATCAAAATCTCTTACTATTGTTTTTTTCCATTCTCCCATCAACTCTTCAATTTCTTCTCTTTTATCTTCCTTTCTATCTTCAGAAAGAGAAGGAGCTCCTTGGATTCTGGCTATCAATGCAATTTGGTTGTTTTGGGGAGCATAAGTTAAAAGAGTAAAGTTTTCTTCAAACTTTTCATAGAGCCATTCGGGGGTTTCAAGATTAAGGCCTGAAAAAAAGTCTTCCAGCGTTATCGCTCTTTCTTTTTCAAGGTCTTTTATAATTATTCTTGTAAATTCCTTTTCTTCTAGTCCGGACCTTAAGATTGCGGAGAAAGTACCTGGGAGATCTTCCAAAGAGGAAATTTCTTTTTCGTAAGAGAGTTCTGTTGAAAGAAAAGATTCCGGAATTGATATTTCTCCGGGCTCTTCAATTGGAGTTTCTCCGTTTTCTGTTGGCTGGGTTGTGGTTGCGGGCTCTTCCTCTTCTCTTAGTCCGAGAATATCAAATCCGAAAACTAAAACGGCTCCTGTTATTGAGATTAATAAAATAAACAGAACCAGTCTTGTCCATATTTTTTCAAAAGGAGAGGGTTTTGTTTGAAGAACCGGCCTGAAAACTACTTTTTCATCTTTTGTTTTAATGGGAGGAGGGGGTTTTTCTTTTGATTCGGTCTTTTTTGTTCCCAGCATTTCCATAAACCTACCTCTTCTTTCTTCTTCTTCGGGAGATGTTTCGGTTAACCTTTCGGTTATTTTTTCTTTTCTGCTTTTCTGTTTTTCTTGTTCTTTCTCTTTCTCTTTTGCTCTTTCTCTTATAATGTTTACTTTTTGATCCTCTTTTTCCCCTTCCTTCTCTTCTTTTATCTTTTCGTCTTCTTTCTTTGCTCTTTCTCTTATTTCTTGAACCTGCTTCTTTTCTTCTTCCGTTAAAACTAAAGGAAGTTTTTTCCCGCACCATCCGCAAAATTTGTCATTTTCTTTTACCTCTCTTCCGCAATTGGGGCATTTTCTCATAATTGTCTTAAATTATTTGTTTCTAAAATTTAGAGGTCTTCCGCACTGAGTGCAAAACTTCAAGCCTTTTTTGTTTTCAGCTCCGCAGTGAGGACATTTTATTTTTTCCTGTTCTTCTTCCTTCTCTTTTTCAGGAGAGGAAGACTGAGGTTTTTCTTCCTTGGGAGATGGCTTTTCTTCTTCGGGTTTTTTCCCGGCCAGCTCGTAACTTATATCTTTTATCTGGTCTCTTATTTCATCTTCTTGTCCCATCAAATTTTTCTGTTCCATTGCCAATAGTTTTATTTCATTTTC
>CAZBVF010000013.1:0-7706 GCA_964495335.1 uncultured Candidatus Saccharibacteria bacterium | reverse complement strand
TCTGGCAAAGAGAAGACGAAAGACCTTAAAGACATAGCTTTTGAAGCACCGGTTATTAAAATTGTTAATGCTTTAATAAAGCACGCTATTTTAGACAGGGCTTCCGACATTCATATTGAACCTTTAAAAAAAGAAGTGGTTGTCAGGTACAGAGTAGATGGAATATTGCGTGACGCTATGACCATACCAAAGAAACTTAATCAAGGAATGGTAGCCAGAATTAAAATACTCTCAAATTTAAAACTTGACGAACATCGTCTTCCCCAAGACGGAAGATTTAAGTTTGAAGACGAAAAGTATAAGTACTCAATTCGTGTTTCCATTGTCCCCACTTTTAACGGGGAAAAAATTGCTATGCGTCTTTTGCCCGAAAGCGGAAGAGCTTTCGATCTTATGGAATTAGGACTGGAAGGGGAAGCTCTTGAAAAAGTTAGAGTTAATTTAAGAAAGCCAACGGGCATGATTTTAGTAACTGGGCCTACGGGTTGTGGGAAGACTACGACTTTGTACTCAATGCTTGAAATTCTTAACAGTCCCGAAGTAAACATCTCAACGGTTGAAGATCCGATAGAATACCAAATACCCAGAATCAGCCAAATTCAAGTAAACCCGAAAATCGGACTAACCTTTGCTTCGGGCCTGAGGGCATTGGTAAGACAGGATCCGGACATAATTATGGTAGGGGAGATAAGAGACAAAGAAACATCATCCCTTGCCATTAACGCTGCTTTAACAGGTCACCTTGTTTTATCCACTTTGCATACCACTTCTGCCGGAGGGGCCTTGCCCAGATTAATGGATATGGGAGCAGAGCCCTTTTTGATATCTTCCACTTTAAATGTTGTTATTGCTCAGAGATTGGTTAGAAAGCTTCATGAGAAAAAAGAAAAATACAAATTGGAATCGGAACAAATTAAAGAACTTGAAAAATATTGCGATCTTGACAGAATAATGGATATTTTAAAAGAAGCAGGACTGGCAGGGAAAAATCAAGGGATAGAAGATATTGATTTTTACCGTCCCAAAGAAACAAGGAATTGCCCCGACGGGTACAAGGGAAGAATCGGGATATTTGAAGTTTTATCTGTTACTGAGAGCATAAAAGACTTAATAATAAAAGAAACTTCTTCTGACAGAATTCAAGATCAGGCTCAAAAAGAAGGGATGAGAACTATGATTGAAGATGGGTTTGTGAAAGCAGCCCAAGGAATAACTACAATAGAAGAAGTTTTAAGAGTGGTTATTGAATAAAATAAATATTTAATGAAGTATTCATATAAAGCAAAAACATTTCAGGGAGATTTCGTTTCCGGAACGAAAGAAGCTAAAGATGAAAAAGAGCTTTCAGATCTTTTAAAAAAAGAAGACCTTGTTTTGTTGAGAGCTGAAGAAAAAAAAACTTTCAACATTAATTTTAATCTTCCTTTTCTAAACAGAGTAAGCTTGAAAGAGAAAATAATTTTTACCAGAAATTTGAAAATAATGATTTCCGCAGGCGTGGGGTTGCCAAGATCCCTTTATACCCTTTCTTCCCAAGCCCAAAACAAGGAATTTGCCAAAATTCTTTTTTCTGTCAGGGGAGATCTTTTGAAAGGGAAGACTTTCCACGAATCCCTTTCTTCTTTTCCTTCTGTTTTTTCGGAAATTTACCGTCATATGATAAAAATTGGAGAAGAGTCTGGAACGCTGGTTGAGGCCCTGGAAAGCTTAACTTCTCAAATGGAAAGAACTTATCAGTTGAGAGCTAATGTAAAAAACGCTTTAACTTATCCGACCGTGATTGTCTTAGCCATGATAGGGATAGGAGTTTTAATGATTATGGGTGTTGTACCCCAACTTGCTGAAACTTTTAATCAAATGGGAATAGAGCTTCCCTTAACTACGAGATTGCTAATTTCTTTTTCCTCTTTTTTATCTGAGAAATGGTATCTGGTTATTTTAGTTTTAATTGCTTTTATTTTCTTGATATTGTCCTTGAAAAAAGACAAAAAAAGAAGAAAAGTTATTGATTTTGTTTTAATGAGAACGCCGATCGTTTCTGTTCTTTTGAAAAAATCTTCTTCTGCTTATATCGTAAGAACGCTTTCTATTCTGATTGAAGCGGGTTTGCCCGTTTTGAGAGCTTTGGATGTTCTCTCAGAATCTGTTGAAAATTACTATTTTAGAAAATCGTTGAAAGAGGCTCATGAAAAAGTGAGATCCGGTGAAAAGCTGACCAGTAGCTTGAGCTCTTACGCTGATCTTTACAGCTCAATGGTTATTCAGATGATGCAAGTGGGAGAAGAGACGGGAAAGACAACGGAAATTCTCCAAAAAACAGCTGATTTTCTTGAAGAGGAAGTTTCTCGAACAACGGAAAACTTGTCTTCTCTGATTGAACCTTTAATCATTCTTCTTGTCGGGGGAATGGTCGGGGCTTTTGCTGTTTCAATAATACAGCCCATTTATCAGATGATGGGTTCTCTTTAATGAAGGCATTTACTTTAACTGAATTTTTAGTAATTTTTTCAATCATTGTTATAATCATTGGTATGGGCTTTCCCGTCTTCAAAGCTCTTCGCCCTGACCTGGAGCTTTCCGGAGATGTAAGGGATTTGGCAGGAAACTTGAGATTAGCTTCCAGAATGGCAGTAACAAGCCAGGATTTTTACGGGATTCTTTTCACAGAAGAAAAATACCAGCTGGTTCTTTTCGGGGAAGAAGGAGAGATTCTGGAGGTTTTAAAAGAAGAAGAATTTAACCAGGGAGTCAAACTGAAGGCGGTTAACTTTCCAGATAACAGAGTCATTTTTAATTCTTACGGCTCGGTGAACGAAGGGGGATCAGTTTCAATTGAAAATTCAAAGGGAGAATCAAAGAATATTTTTGTTAGTTCTGCTGGGTTTGTTAAAATAGAAAATTAAAATGAAAGAAAAAAGCTTTACTTTAATAGAAACCGTAATTTCCATTTTTATTTTTTCTGTGGGAGTGATTGGCTTAATGCTCGCTCTTTATTTGGGAGTTCAAATGACAAGCAAGTCTAAAATGCAGACTTGCGCCTCAAAGCTTGCCCAAGACAAAATGGAGGAAATTATTTCTCTCCCCTATGAGGAAATCACCTCTTCTTTTGAAGATTACGGAACAATAGAAAGCTTTGATTCTTATAAAAGGGTGAGTAGTGTCTATTATTATGATCCTGATTCTTTTTCTACCACTACGGTTGATACAGGATTGAAATTTGTAGACATGAGTGTTTTTTGGGATTCTTCCGTGTCAGGAGTTGAAAAAAGTATTAAATTTAAGACTTTAATTCATGAATAAAGGATTTACCTTAACGGAAATTTTAGCAGTTTTAGCCATTTTTACTTTAATATCGGGAGCTATATATTCCGGGTATAACTTTGCCCAAAAAGCTTATACTGAAAATGAATCTCTTTCTGAAATAAACCAAAATGGCAGGGTTGTTCTGGAAAGAATGGCAAGAGAGATAAGGCAAGCAAGAGATATTGTGACTGATTTGCCTGATTCTTCAGATCCCCAAGTTTCTTCTATTGAGTTTGAAGACGGCCACGTTCAGGAACTTTACCGCTACATTAGGTATTTTAAAGATGAAGATAGCGTAATGCGAGAGGAGATAAAATATTACTTTCCGAGTGATCCCGATAATTTTGTTTTTTGGAACGCAAGTTCTACCTCTGAGACAGTCTCTTCAACCACGATTAAAGGACCCGAAGAGATAGGGGAATATGTTTCAGAGTTGAAGTTTTGGAGTGTGCCTGATATTAATATTTTTTTGAGGATGGGGAAAAATAGCAAAGAATCGGTTTTTAAAACAAGTGTTTTTGGAAGAAATTTATGAATTATTTAAGAGAAAAAGGAATAATTATTCTTATCTCTTTCCTTTCTGTGGGAGTGCTTTCTATTTTGGCTGTCCATCTTCTTTCCTTTACTTTAACCGAATCTGACATGTCTCAAAGTGAATCAGCAAGCAACAAAGCTTATTATTTAGCTGAAGCGGGAATTAACGACGGTGTCTGGCAGCTAAACAACGATTCTGATTTGAAAAATAGTTTTTTGGAGGGAACACTAAGCGAAGATGATGATATTTTAAGAGATAATGTTTTTGGAAACGAAGAATTGAGATATGAAATTTCTTTTTTAAGCACTGCCCCCGGAGAAGCTGAAATTATTTCCAGGTCTTTTCATGACGTAAAGAAGGGGGAAGCGAGAAGGGCTATAAAAACATATCTCAGCAAGGCCTTGGGATTTTCAGATGATTGGGATTGTGCTGTCTTTTCTGGCCTAAAAGGAGATGAAGAAGGAGGGAATATTGATGTTACCGGTTCTAGCGCCAATATTTCAGTTTCCGGGGCAAGATTTCATGCCAATAACGATATTCAATTAACGGGAGCCGATGGTTTTTTGAACGTCAATAACGGAGGGTTGACTGCCGGCGGAAATGTTGATGTCGGAGGAACTTCTGAGATAATCTTAGATGAAAGCTATCAGGACTATCCCACCTCAACTATTGATATGCCTCCAATTGATTTTGGATCCTGGAAAGAAAGATCCACTCAAGCTTATACTGCAAGCGATTTTGAAAGTCTTCCCAGTGACACTGTTTTGAACGGTATTGTTTACGTTGAAGGCAATCCTACTCTTTCTCGCAGCAATTACAACTTGACGGTTAATGGGGTTTTAGTTGTTGATGGCTATTTAAAACTTTCCGGTTCTCGGATGAATCTTGATATTAACTATGATGAAAATTACGGGGGAGGGTTGCTTGTGAATGGAAACTTGAAAATAAACGGGCCTAATATTATTATTGACGTTGAAGGACTTTTTTACACATCTAAGGAATTCAGAGTAAATAATGCGAGTTTTAGTATGAATTGTTCGGGTGCTCTTATTTCAAGCAATGTTGTTATGAGCGGTTCGAATATTGACATGAACATTTCTTTCAATCAAGAATATTTTCAAAATGCTCTTGATTCTTCCTTAAATCCTGATTCAAACATAATAAGAATTAATCATTGGGAAGAAGTATATTAAAATGACTGAATTTATCTCTGTCAATCCAATATCTTTCGGTTTGGAAATAAATGATTCTTCTGTGAAGATTGCAAAACTCAAAAAAAGGTTTGGATCTTTCCGATTGGTTTCTTTTAATGAGATTTTTCTCAAAGAGGGAGTTGTGGAGAAAGGAGAGATTAAAAAAGAAGAGGATCTGATAAGTGTTTTAAAAAAATTAATTTCAGAAGTAAAAGGAGAGAGAATTAAGACAAAATATGTTTCCTTTTCTCTTCCGGAAGAGGAAGTCTTTATCAAAAAGATTAAAATGCCTAATGTTCCTGACAAAGATCTTGAATCATCTGTGTTTCTTGAAGCAGAAAACCATATTCCTTTAGATATTGGGAAAATGTATGTTGATTTTGAAGTTATTGAAAAAAATGAATTAGAAAAAAGAATTGTAATTACAGCTTCTTCAAAGAAAACGGTAAATTCTTACCTTTCTGTTTTAAAGAAAGCTGGTTTTAACTCTTTAGTTTTTGAGCCCGAGTCTTTTTCATCTGCCAGAGCTTTGGCAAAGAAAGGAGAATCTTTCTCTCTTGTTGACATTAAAGAAGATAAAATTGATTTTACCGTTTTTGAAAGAGGATCTGTGGTTTTTTCCTTGAGTTCTGATGAAAAAGTTTTGTCAGAAAAAACAGCCCAGAAAGCTAAAGAATGTTTCTATTATTATTTCACCGGAAAAGAACTTAGTAAAATAGTTATTCACGGGAACAAAGAAGACATGGAAGAATCAAAAAAGTATTTTCCAGAAGTTTTTGGCAAAAAAGCCGAATTCAGAGAGAATTTTTCTGGTATTTCAATTCCAAAGAAAAAAGAATTTTCAAGTATTACGAATAAAAAATCAAACTATGCTTCTCTTCTCGGTGTTAGCTTGAGAGGAGCAAAGAAAAACTTGTATGATTAATCTTCTGCCCCCTGAACATAAGAAGAATATTTTAATGAGAAAAAAATGGAAACTGATTTTAAATCTGGAGATTTTTCTTTTTGCTTTTTTGATTTGCGCTTTATTGATTCTTTTGACCGTTAAAATAGCTGTAGGGGCTTTAGCTGATTCTCAAACTGTTTTAACTGAAATGGAAGAGAATAATTTAAGGTTTGAAGAGGAAAAAAGAGGGGAGGCGGATATGGAAGACTTGGAAGAGAATGTGAAAGAAATTAACAAAACTATATCAGAGACGAGGCTTTTCTTCGATCAAAAAAAGGACTTAACCTTTTTCTTGGAAAGCTTTTCTCAAATTCTTCCTGTTGAATCTTATTTAACATCTTTTTCTTATCAAAAAGATTCTTCCAAAATTTCTATTTCTGGCTTTTGTCCCAATAGAGATAAAATGGTTGAATTGAAAGAAAATATTGAGAAAAGGGAAGAAATTAAAAATCTTTCTTTTCCGTCTTCTAATTGGCTGAATCCCGACAAGTTTTCTTTAAGTTTTGAAATCAATGACCGATAAATTTAAATACAAAAGCAAAATATTTATTTCTTTGATTGTTTTCGGAGCAATAGTTGCCTTGTTTTCTTTTTTCATTTTTATTCCTTTTCTCAGAGACATTGAAGAAAGCAAAGAAGAGTATTCTTCCCAGAAAGAGAAAAAAGCTTTATTGGAATACAAAAGGCTAAACCTTGATTCTCTTAAAGAAAGCTATGAGAAAGCAGAAAAGGAAATAGAAGTTATAGAAAATGCTTTCTTTGATTCTAAGAATCCTTCCCAGGCTTTGAGTTATTTGGAAGAGGAAAGCGAAAGATACGGATTGGGGGATTTGTCTATTTCAGAAATTTCCTATTTTGAGAACGAAAAACCCTGGCCTTGTTTTTCTTTCCAAGTTTCTTTCGTTTCGGACTTTGATTCTTTTTCAAGATTTTTGGAAGAGATAGAAAATGCTCCCTTAATGCTTGAAATCCAGAGCTTAAGCTTGGGTAAAGAAGGGGAAAATGTAAAAGCCTCAATCTTTATTAAATTTTTTACTAAATAAATTATGAATCCTTCTTCTAAACTGAATAAACTTTTCTGGAAAATAGTTTCCCGATATTATGCTGTTTTTCTGATTTTGGTAATCAGCTTTGCTTTTTTTGGCTTTTTTATCCTTTACAGAGACTTTTATCTTTTAAAGCAATCAAAGCCGATTGTCTCTTTGTCCAAGCTTAAAGTTGAAGAAGATAAGTTATCCGAATTATTGGAAGAAATAGAAGAAAAGGAATTAAAAACCGAAAATATTGAAGAAAAAGAGTATTTTAATCCCTTTGAAAAAAATTCTCCAGAGTCAGAGAACTAATTTATTTAATCGTTGACTTTCTCTCGTTTTGAGATAAAATACATAAGAAATTGTAAACATATGTCCCTGTAGCTCAATTGGACAGAGCAACTCCCTTCTAAGGAGTAGGTTCGAGGTTCGACTCCTCGTGGGGACACCCTTTTTCCGAGTATCAATAGATTTTCAAATCGTGACGTCATAATTTCCCCGTGGAGGAAAATAGGAACAAGCGAAGTGTTCTGAGCGCAGTGACGTAAGAAACCGAGAGGTTTCTTAAAGTAGGGGTTCGGGGAAATTTGACCACCCTGTGGTGGCCGTAGCTCAATTGGTTAGAGCGCTAGATTGTGGCTCTGGAGGTTGCCGGTTCGAGACCGGTCGGCCACCCATAAAGAAAAACCCACTTTTAG
>CAZBVF010000012.1:0-14916 GCA_964495335.1 uncultured Candidatus Saccharibacteria bacterium | reverse complement strand
TGGTTCCAACTGAATCCTCGGAGGTCCACAAAAATGTTATTTATTTCCTCAAAAAAATGAAAGGAATAATACAACTTTTTAAAGAAGCTTGGAAAATTTACCGTCTTAAAATTAAAACTTTATTAGGCATAATCGGGATACCTGTTGGTTTTTTATTTTTCTTTCAAGTACTAATTTATTTTTTAAGCAGCACCTCTTTGAAATACTCCATCTGGTTTTCCATCTTGATGGCTGTTTTTTATTTAGGATCCTTCTTTCTTTGGTTGTGGGCCGTATCCTCTTTGCTGTACAACCTTAAAGAAAATACTGGCATAAAAGAATCTTATAGAAAAGGGTTTAAAATATTAGGTTTTTACATTTGGGTTTATCTTTTATTAAATATTATTATTGCTGGTGGTTTTTTGCTTTTCCTTATACCCGGTGTTTTATTTACTATTTGGTTCAGCTTGGCTCTTTTTGTTCTAATTTTTGAAGAGAAAAAAGGATTTGAAGCTCTTTTTAGAAGTAAACAATTAATAAAAGGTAATTTTTGGGGAGTTCTGGCAAGATTTTTGATTCTCAATTTGATTACAGGAATTGGATTATTTTTAATTTTTGCCTTAATTTTTCTGGGAACAGGAAATAAGCAAATCATAGAAGGAGCAAGCGGTTTGTTGAGTTATCTTTTACAGCTTTTCATTATTCCGTTTTTTATAATTTATGCATTCCTAATTTATGATAACCTCAGGGAAATCAAATCTGAAATTTCTTACAGAAAACCTGCAAAGATAGAAAAATTAAAGTATGTTCTGCCCGGGATTCTGGGAATAACAATAATAGGATTAATAATATTTGTCTTGTTCTTAAATGTATTCCTTGGGAGAGACGATCCTCCTCTTGATGATAGCGACTTGCGGATTTCAAAAATAGAAATTCCCGAAGAAGAAAACGCTTTTTATGATTTGGCTCCATACAAGAATACTAGGTTAAATGAAGAATTGAAAGAAATAATCGTTGAAGATTATTGGCCTGAGGGAAAAGAAAAAATAAAGGAAGAAAAAGAAATTTATTGGCCGTCCGAAAAATTAGAGCTTATTGAAGGTATTCTTGAAAGGGAAGCATGGGATGAGAGTTTTGTTGAAGAACTTCTGGAAAGGAACAAAGAAGTTTTTGATGATTTTGAAAAAGCTCTAAAACGTCCCCATTACCAAGATCCAATATATCGAGACCCGGCAGAAATTAATGTTTTAACTCCCATTACTTCACTAGGAGTCTTTAGGGATATTGCCAGGTTAAATATAATTAAATCATATTATCTTCTTGATCAAGGTAAAGAAAAAGAAGCGCTGGACCAAGTTATAAAAGTAATTAAGTTTGGAGAATTATTGAATAACTCTCCAAGGCCCGATCATCTTATTCTTATGAGTGGTTTTTCTATAAAAGAGGAAGGTTTGCAAGCATTAAGAGAGATAATTCCTAGCCTTAACTTATCTTCCGAGGTATTGGAAAGCTATATAGACGAATTAGAGCAATTTAAGAGAAACAAAGAAATGATGATCAGATTAGTGAAGATGGATTATATGATCAGCATTAATACAAAGTCGGACTTTATTGACGTTCAATATGTAGATTCTTCTAAAAAATCAGATGTTTCAGGATTTGAAATAACATCTTCTTGGGATGAAAATCTTTTGTCTCAATTAAGTTATATTTATAAGCCAAATCGGACTCAGGAAATGTTTGCTGAACATTACCGATTTTATATTGATAAAATTAAGAGAGATGATTGCAGTGAAAAAAGCTCTCCCAATATTGAATTTTCATTTCCGAATTCCAAAATTCAGATGTTATTTACAGAAAACATAATAGGCAAAGAGCTTTGTGGTATTATGTTGGCAACCTTTTCCACGAATTTAAGATGTTTTGATGATTTTTCGATAATGGGAACCCAAAATTTAATGGCTATGAAGGCCTATAAAACAGATAATGGTAAACTGCCTCCCTCCTTGGAGAATCTAGTGCCGGAATATCTTTCTAAAATTCCGACAGATCCTTTTAGTGGAGATCCAATGAAATATTCTGCGGAAAAGAAGATTATCTATTCTACAGGAAAAGAATTTGAAGAGTTAGGAAGAAGCGGTACTTTTGAAATTAAATTTTGAAAAGTTCTCTTCCAGGTAATGGTTTTTAACTCTAGCTGAATTTTTGAAGATAGCGAGTTCTTTTAAAAGGAACTCTTTTTTAATTGGTAAAAAAATTTGCTAGAATAAAGCAATGGAAAAAGATTGGCATAATATTTCCAAAGAAAGAGTTGTTGGATTTTTAAATTCTAACCTTGATAAAGGGCTTAACGAGACCGAGATTTTAGAGAGGAGAAAAAAGTATGGGAAAAATATAGTTTCTGAAAAAAAATCTGCTTCCAAAATTAAAATATTTTTAAATCAATTTAGAAGCCCTCTTGCATATATACTTGTCATAGCAGGTTTAATTACATTTGTTTTGAAAGAGTATACTGATTTTTTTGTTATTACCGGAGCGGTTCTTTTGAATACTGTTGTCGGGTATTTCCAAGAAAAGGAAGCATTCCAAGCTCTAAAGAAATTAAAGAAAGCGATCAAGTACAACGCAAAAGTTTTAAGAGAAGGACATAAAAAAATTATTGATTCTGAAAGTCTTATTCCGGGAGATGTCTTTTTTTTGGAACCCGGAGATAAAGTTCCCGCAGATGGCAGGATAATAGAATCTCATAATCTTAAATCAAACGAAATGGCTTTAACGGGGGAATGGCTCCCTGCTGACAAAGAAGATATAATTTTGGATCAGAAAACTCCTTTAGCTGACAGGGATAATATGGTTTATATGGGAACGGTGATCCAAAGTGGAAAAGCTAAGGCTGTTGTTGTCGGAACGGGCTCTGAAACAGAAATAGGAAAGATTGCCTCAATGATAAGAGAAGCAAAGACAGAAAAAACTCCTTATCAAGAGAAGCTTTCTCGTTTTTCTTCTTTAGTAGGGTTAGCCTTGGCTTTTATTTGTATTCTGATATTTGCTATCGGAATTTTTTTGGGAAAAAGTTTCTTTGAGATGTTTATTATCTCCGTTGCCGTTGCGGTAGCAGCTATTCCGGAAGGACTGCCCGTTGCCATGACCGTAATTTTAGCTTTGGGGATGCAGAGGATATTGGAAAAGAAGGGTCTTGTTCGAAAACTTTCTTCCGCGGAAACCTTGGGAAGTACTAATATTATATGCAGTGACAAAACTGCTACTTTAACGGAAGGAAGGATGATGGTTTCGAAAATGATACCTGCGGGAAAAATAATCGGAAGAAAAACAGGAAAAGGTGTTGAATCTCTCGGAATAAAAATATCTTCTTTGGCAAACGAAGCCTTTATTGAAAACCCCGAAGAGATAATGGAAAAATGGATAATTAGAGGCAGATCCACAGACAAAGCTCTTTTGTCTTTTTCAGCCAAAGAAGGAAGTAATAGGTTTGAGTTGGAAAAAGAATTAAAATTAATAAAAGAATTTCCTTTTGATTCTTCGCGCAAATACATAGCTAAGGTTTTCGAAGATAAAAACAATGATTATTTCCTCTATCTTTCCGGAGCTCCCGAAAGGATTATGGGAAGATCTTCTTTTGTTAACTTAGAAAAAAAGGATGGCAGATTAAAAGATTCTGATTTTTCTGTTTTGGAAAAAGAATTAGACAAAATGGCTTCAGACGGAATGAGAATAATTGCCAGTGCTTTTAAAAAATTAAACAAAAAAGAAGTAAAGACTATTAAAAACGAAAAAGGGGAAGATGTTCTGGAAGAAATATCTTACGACCTTGTTCTAAATTGTTTTTTTGGGCTTAAAGATCCTGTCCGAGCTGAAGTTAAAGATGCCATTAGGGTTTGTAAAAAAGCAGGGATGAGGCCTGTCATAATAACGGGGGATCATAAATTAACTGCAAAGGCTGTAGCAAAAGAGATCGGTCTTGTGATAGGGGAAAAGAATATGCTTACGGGCTCTGAGCTGGACGATCTTTCAGATGAAGAATTTAATAAAAAAATAAGGAAAATTCAGCTTTATGCAAGAACAGAACCGAGACACAAGATAAGAATAGTTGAGGCTTGGCAAGGGAAAGGTAAGGTTGTAGCTATGACCGGGGACGGGATCAATGATGCTCCGGCCCTAAAGAAAGCTGATATAGGAGTTTCGATAGGTTCTGGAACGGAAGTAGCAAAAGAAGCTTCGGATTTGGTTTTACTGAATGACAGCTTTTCAATTATTGTTTCAGCGGTGGAAGAGGGGAGAGCTATAATAGACAATATCAGAAAAGTTATTACCTATCTTTTGGCTGACAGTTTTACGGAAGTTGTCTTGATTTTAGGGAGCATTGTTTCCGGTGCTCCTTTGGCAATTAGCGCTTCTCAAATTCTTTGGGTGAACCTTATTGAAGACGGACTGCCCAGTGTTTCTCTTAGCTTTGAGCCGAAAGAAAAAAACTTAATGAGTCGTCCTCCTCAAAAAAAAGAACTTCCTTTGCTGAATAAAGAAATGAAAACCATAATATTTATTATCGGTTTTCTGACCGACTTTATTCTTTTGGGTCTTTTTTTCTGGCTCTTGAATAAAGATTTTAATATTTATTACATTAGAACAATGATATTCTCCTGTCTTGCTGTTGACTCTCTTTTTTATATTTTTTCTTGCAAAAGCCTTAGAAAAAATATTTGGCATATCAATCTTCTTTCGAATAAGTTTTTGTCTTTTTCTGTTTTGTTGGGAATTTTTATGCTTTTCTTGGCAGTATATTTTCCTTTGTTCCAAACTCTCTTGGAAACGGTTCCTTTAAGCTTTTATGATTGGTTGGTTGTTCTTTCTCTCGGGATAATCAAACTTATTTTAATAGAAATTACTAAGTGGCATTTTATAGTAAGACATCATGTTTAAAACAAACAACTTTTTTTATTCCATAGCTCTTCTTTCCGGAACTATTATTGGAGTCGGATTTTTCTCTCTTCCCTACATTGCTTTGAAGTCGGGTATTCTTGTTACTCTTGCTTATTTATTTTTTCTCGGCCTTGTTGCCGTTATCGTTCATTATTATTTTTGTGAAGTTTCCTTGCAAACGCCGGATTTTTTAAGACTTGTCGGATTTGCCAGAATTCACTTAGGGAAAATTGGAAGGAAAGTGGCTTTAATTTCAACTATTTTCGGCCTTTTCGGGGCAATTCTTGCTTATCTTATAGTAGGAGGTGAGTTTTTAAAGGCTTTGATTGGCCCTTTTTTGGGAGGAGGTGATATTTTTTATACTCTTCTTTATTTTTCTCTCGGAAGCATCCTAATATATTTTGGAGTTAAGGCTATTTCCAAAGTTGAATTTTTCAGTCTTGTTTTGTTTTTCTTTCTTTTGATTCTTTTATTTTTAGGAGGATTCAAGTCTTTTGATTTTGGGAATTTTAATATTATGCCGAAAAGTCCATCTTTCTTTTTACCATACGGAGCGGTCCTTTTCTCTTTATGGGGAGCTTCTTTAATCCCGGAAGTAGAGGAAATGTTAGGCGTTAAAAAGAAAATGATAAAAAAGGTAATTCCTTATGCCTTATTAATTCCAATAATAATTTATATCATTTTCATTTTCTTGGTGATTGGATTAAGCGGTTCAGGAACTACGGAATCTTCTCTTGTCGGTTTGAAAGAATTCTTGCCTGTTGGTCTTTTCAGGATATCTCTTCTTTTCGGTTTTTTGGCCACATTTACTTCTTTTATAGCCCTGGGGCTTACTTTAAAAAAAGTTTTTTGTTATGATTTAAAGGTAGACAAGAACCTGTCTTGGCTAATTACTTGTTTTCTTCCCTTGTCTCTTTTTTTATTAGGGGTGAGAAGTTTTATTGGTGTTATCAGTTTGGTTGGGGGAGTCATGATGGGCATTGATGCTGTTTTGATTTTGTTGATGTATAGAAAAATTAAAGGAAGTTTTCTTGTTTTTCCTCTTATAATTATATTTTTAGGAGGAATTATTTATGAAGTAATAAATTTCTTAACATGATAACAGGATATACAATTGTTTTTATTGTTTCTTGCCTACTCCTCTTTTATTCAGGAAGGTGGGTGGTTGAATCTTTGGCAGGGATAGCCCGATTTTTAAGATTAAGAGAGTTTGTAGTTGCCTTTTTTATTTTCGCTTTAGCGGGAGCTATTCCGAATTTCTTTGTTGGCATATCTTCTGCCTTGAAAGAAATTCCCGAGCTTTCTTTCGGTGACATAGTGGGGGGTAATTTATTTAATTTGACTATTGTAGTGAGCATAGCTGTTTTTCTCTCCAAGGGAATGCCCGCTCAAAGCAGGACAATTCAATCAAGCTCTATCTTCACAATGATTGTTGCAATTGTTCCCCTTTTATTAATTCTTGACGGTGAGTTGGGGAGAGGAGACGGATTAATTTTAATCTTAGGTTTTTTCTTTTATACTTTTTGGCTGTTTTCCAAAAGGGAAAGATTTACTAAAACTTATGAAGATGAAAAAAGGCAGTCTTCTCTGAAAGGCTTTAGATCTTTTTCAAAAAACTTAGTTAAAGTAGTATTGGGTCTTTTTGTTCTTTTAATTGCAGCTCAGGGGATTGTTGAGTCGGCGAGCTTTTTTGCTAATTATTTTAATTTTCCATTAGGACTTGTTGGTATTTTAATTGTTGCTGTGGGCAATTGCCTTCCCGAAACATATTTTGTCATAATAGCTTCTAAATCAAAACAAAATTGGATGATATTGGGAGACTTGATGGGTTCTGTCATTATTAATTCAACTCTTGTTTTAGGGATTGTTGCTCTTGTTCATCCTATAAGGGTAATGGACTTTTCTCCTTTTGTTATGGCTAGATTTTTTCTTGTTATTTCTGCTGTTCTCTTCCTTTTCTTCATGAGGTCGGGAAAGAAAATTAGCCAGAAAGAAGCCGTAATTTTATTCTCCTTGTACTTTTTATTTATTATTTCTCAATTTTGGCTCAGATAATTTCTTTTGACCTCAATCTTTTAAAATGGTAAATTAAGTTAATGGGTGATTCTTTGTATTTTATTTTAATAAGTTTTTCGATTGTCTTTATTGCCTATCTTTTTTTAAAAAAAGAAAAAGGTGGGATTGGGGATTTGAGAGAAGAGTTAAAAGAAATTCAAAATGAATTAAGAGATTCCAGAGAAAAAAGCTTTGAATCCCTCCAAGGTCAGCTTAATGAAAGCAACAGAATTGTCAGGGAAGTGACTTCTGAGCTTGAGAAAATACATTCCGATCACAAAAACGTAATTGATGTTAGAAACCAGTTGGGAAAACTCAGCGATATCTTGTCTAACCCTAAACAAAGAGGAATATTGGGGGAATACTTTTTGGAAAATCTTCTCAAAAACGTTTTCCAGCCTCATCAGTACAAATGCCAATATTCCTTTAAGGACGGGGAGACGGTAGATGCTATCATATTCGTGAAAGATAAAATTATTCCCATTGATGCTAAATTCTCCTTGGTAAATTATAATAAAATATTGGAAGAAGACGATGAGGGAAGGAGAGAGTCTTTAGAAAAAACTTTCAGGCAAGACTTAAAATATAGAATAGAAGAAACTTCAAAATATATTCGGCCCAACGAAGGAACAATGGATTTTGCTTTTATGTTTATTCCTTCCGAAGGAATATATTATGATCTTTTAATTAATAAGATTGGGGGAGTGAAAAGTAATACTTCTGATTTAATTGAGTATGCTTTCAAAGATAAGCATGTTATAGTTGTTTCCCCGACCTCTTTTTACGCTTATTTGCAGACAGTTCTTCAGGGCTTGAGAGCTTTAAGGATTGAAGAATCTGCTAAAAATGTGATAAAGAATGTGGAAAGTCTTCAAAAGAACCTTTCTAATTACGAATCTTTTTTAAAGAAATTGGGAGATAGTTTAAGCACTACCGTTAATTCTTACAACAAGTCTTACAAGGAATTTGCCAAGATTGACAAAGACATAGTCAAGCTCACTAAAAAGAAAGATCAAATTAAATCCTTGGAGGTTGAAAAACCGGACCATAAAAGTTAGCTTTGGACTGGACTTTTTTTCTTTAATCTGTATAATGATTAATTGTTATATGTTTGCTGTAATTAAAACCGGAGGGAAGCAATATTTAGTTTCTCCCGGAGATAAAATAAAAATTGAAAAACTATCTGATCAAGGGAAAGAAGGTCAAGTTGTTTTTGATGAGGTTTTGCTTTTGGAAAAAAACAAAAAATTAGAAATAGGTTCTCCCTTGGTAAAAGGGGCTACGGTTAAAGGAAAAATTTTAAAGGATGACAAATCAAAAAAAGTAATTGTTTTCAAGTACAAGCCAAAGAAAAGATACAAGGTAAAAAAAGGACATCGCCAGCCTTACTCGGAAGTTGAGATAGTAAGTATTGAAAAATAAAAAAACAGCAAGATTGCTGTTTTAGAAGTTGCATAAATGTTATGCGCTTTTTTTATTTTCTTCCGTCAATTGCCGAAGCCAGAGTTTCAGGATCTGCATATTCTAACTCTCCTCCGACGGGTAAACCTCTCCCGAGCCTTGTTATTTTCTTTTTGCAGTTCTTTAGTTCTCTTTCAAGATAAAGAGCGGTTGCTTCTCCTTCTGTTGTCGGATTTGTAGCTATAATAATTTCTTTGAAATTTGCTTCCACGCCGAATTTTTGAGGATTTTCTATTCTTTCTTTTAATTCTTTAATTCTTATTTTATTAAAATCTTTTCTCCTAAGAGACCCTATTGTTCCTCCCAAAATAAAATAAAAGCCTTTGTATTTTTTTATCCTTTCAATTGATTCAAGATCACTTTCTTTCTCTGTTATCAATAAAAGGGATTTGTCTCTTGATTTGTCAGAACATATCGGACAAACTTCCGGTTGTTTGCTATTGGCTTGATAGGGATTGAAACAAAAGGAGCATAATTTGACTCTTTCTTTGAGTTCCAGTATTGAACTTGTTATTTCTTTTGTTCTTTCGTTATCTAGTTTTAATATATAGAAAACAAAACGAGCCGCTGTTCTCGGCCCTATAGTGGGAAACCTAGAGAAAATATCTATTAACTTTTGAATGGGGTCTGGGTACATATTAAAGTTCCTCTTCTTCCATCTGTTGCTCGGAAAATCCTTCTTGATGTTTTTCAAGATCTCTGAAGGAAGCTATTTGTTCGTCAAAATAAAGCTCTATCTTTCCTACCGGTCCGTTTCTATGTTTGGCTATGATAACGTCTGCTATGTTTTGCCTATCTGTGTTTTCTCTGTACTTGTCTTCTCTGTGTATGAACATGACAACATCTGCGTCTTGTTCTATGGCACCGGTTTCTCTCAAGTCCGAAAGTCTTGGAATTTGGGGAGATCTTTGTTCAACCGCTCTTGATAATTGGGATAAGGCCAAAACGGGAACGTTAAGCTCTTTTGCCAGACCCTTGAGAGACCTTGAGACTTCTGTCATTTGCTGAACCATGGAAACATTGCTGTTCCTGGGTTCCATTAGTTGTAGATAATCAACGATAATTAGTTTTAAGCTTCTATCGGATTGCATTCTCCTTGCCATGGATCTTACCTGGAGAATATCACAACAACTTGTATCATCAATAAATATCGGGGCTTTTGACAAGGAGTCAAAAGATCTTTGTATTTTTTCAAAGTCGTTATTTTCTTCGCTTTGAGAAAGGCGTCCTGTCCTCAGCTTCCAGAGATCAACGCCGGATTCAGCGGCAATAAGCCTGTCTACAACTTGATCTTTGGACATTTCCAGAGAGAATAATCCGACCGGAAGATCATAATAGGCAGCACATTTTCTTGCAATGTCTATAGCAAAAGAACTCTTACCCAAAGATGGCCTGGCAGCAAGGATAATCAAGTCTCCGTTTTGAAAGCCCGAAAGCATGTTATCCAAATCTTTAAATCCCGTAGGTGTTCCCCGAAGAACTCCCTTAGTTTTTGAAAGTTTATCTATCCTTTCGAAAGCTTCTTCAAGTTCTTGTTTTATGGGGGTGAAAGTTTTGTTTAAGCTTTTTTGGGCTATGCTGAAAATTTTCTTTTCTGCTTGGTCCAAAAGAACTTCAATATCTTCATCTTCGTTCTGTCCTATTTGAGCTATTTCGTAAGATCCTTGGATCAAGTCTCTCAAAATTCTTTTTCTCTGAACTATTTTTGAATAACTTAAAACATGTAAAGCGCTGGGAACTGAATTCATTAATTCAGTAAGGTAAGTATTTCCTCCGGCTTCTTTTAATTGTTTTTTCTCTTTTAGTTTGCTGGCAACGGAAAGAAGGTCTATGGGTTCTGCTTTTTCAAAAAGATCTTGTATTGTTTGATATATATTTTGATGGCTTTTTTTGTAAAAATCTGTCGGCTGAAGAAAGTCAACTACTTTCAAGATAGCGTCTTTATCAAGCATTAAGCATCCCAGCACTGACTTTTCCGCTTCTACGTTTTGAGGAGGAATATTCTTATTATTTTTTTCTGTTTCGGTTGCCATTAATGTTAATATATAAGAAAAGGAAGGGGTTGTAAAGATTGTCAAAAAAGGAGAAAATAATTTAAGAGGTGAAAAAAATGAAATATAAAACGGATTTAGAAAGTTTAAAAAAAGAAAGCAAGGTTTCAAGATTTTTATCTTCCGGACCGGGAGGGCAGAGAAGGGATAAAAAGGAAACTGCTGTTTCCGTTTATCATTTTCCTTCCGGGGTCTCTGTTAAAATTTCCAAGTTTAGATCTCAGAAAAGAAATGAAGATGCAGCATTTGAAGTTTTGAGAAAAAAATTGGAAAAAATTAACAAGCCCAAGAAAAAAAGAGTTTCAACAAAAGTTCCTTTAAAAGAAAAAAGGAAAAGAATTGAAGAAAAGAAAAAAGCTTCAAGAAAAAAAGAGTTCAGAAGAAATATCCTTAACGAAGAATAAAAAAACGGCTGTTTATGAGCCGTTTTTTATATCTTCTTTATTTTCGGTCCTTTCTTCGTGTCTTCTATCTCGTAGCCCTCTTCTTTTATTTTTTTTCTTATCTTGTCTGATTGGTCCCATTTCTTTTCTTTTCTGAAAATTTCTCTTTTTTCTGAAAGCTCTTTAATCTTTTTGGGAATCTTTATTTTCTTTATTTTATTAAGATTAAGACCCAGAACTTGATCAAATTTTAAAATCAAAGAATATTTTTCTTCTTTGGGAATTGATTGATCTTCAATCATTTTCCATGTTAAAGCAAGAGCTTTCGGTGTATCAATGTCATTGTTCAGAAGACTTAAAAACTTTTCTTCGTATCTTCTTGATTCTTTACTGAGAGTTTTAGATTTTTTTTCTTCTTTAAATTCAGCTGTTCTGTTTCTCATCTTTTCTAAAGCTCTTTGGCTTGAATTCAAGCTTTCTTTGGTAAAGTTTAGGATTGAACGGTAATGAGAGGTTAGGCAAAGATATCTGAAAGAGAGGGGATCGAAGTCTTTTTCCAAATCTTTTAAAGTGTAGAAATTTCCTTTTGACTTTGACATTTTCCCTCCGTTTACTATCAGGTGGGCCGGATGAATCCAATAAGAAACAAAAGGCTTTTTGCCCGTTAAAGCTTGAGACTGGGCTATTTCATTGGTGTGGTGAGGAAAGGTAAGATCTTCTCCTCCATTATGGATATCAAATTGTTCTCCCAAGTTTTCCATAGAAATCACCGAGCATTCAATATGCCACCCCGGCCTTCCTTTTCCCAAAACGGGATCTTCCCAGAAAATATTTCCATCCCTTTCTTTATTGTATTTTTTCCAAAGGACAAAATCTCCTATGTTTTCTTTTTCGTATTCGTCTTTACTGATTGTTTTCCCGAGTTCCAGCCCTTCCAAGAATTTTTTTCCTGCAAGATCTCCGTAGTCTTTGTATTTTTCATTATATTTTTTGATATCAAAATAGGCGGATCCGTCTTTGATATAAGCGAAGTTTTTTTTGATAAGTTTTTTGACTGCTTTTTTGATGTTTTCAATAGAATTTGTTGCTGGAACAAAAAAAGGCTTTCTTATATTAACCTTTTCAATATCTTCTTTAAAACTCTTTATATATTTTAAGGTATATTTTTTTAACTCTTTTTTTGTGGATTTTCCCCCGAATTCCTTTATTGCTCCTTTGATTGTTTTGTCATCCACATCTGTGAGATTCATCACATTTTTTACCTTGTAGCCGTTATAGCTTAAAGTTCTTTCAAGCAGATCTGAAAGAATAAAAGAACGTAGGTTTCCGATGTGAACGAAAGAATAGACTGTTGGCCCGCAACTGTACATTCCCACCTTGTCTTTTTTGAGAGGTTTGAATATTTCCTTTTTTTGGGTTAAAGTATTATATAGTTTGATCATCTTTTAGGTTATAATAGCATATATTGATTTATTTTTTCAATGTGTTATTGTAATTAACAGAAAATAGAGTTAAAATTCGGTGAAAGCCTTTTTTTAATTTAAAAAGATAACTTATGGAAGAAAAAACAGAAAAAAAAGAAAAAACTATAAAAACTGCTCCAAAAGAAGCAGATGATTTTGGCTTGGATATCAATGAAATGGTAGAAGCCGGTATTTATTTCGGTCATCGTGTTTCAATGATTAATCCTAAAATGAAACCTTATACTCAGGGTTGCAGAAATAATGTTCATATTATCAATCTTGAGTTTACAATAGAAAAATTAACAGAAGCTTTAACTTTCATCAAAAAACTTGTTTCCGAAGGAGGATTAATCATTTTTGTCGGTACCAAAATCCAGCTAAAAAAAATAGTTGAAGAAACGGCAAAGGAATGCAATTTCCCTTATGTCAATCAAAGATGGCTGGGAGGAACCTTTACTAATTTTGAGATTATTAAAAAGAGAATTGATTATTTCAATGATTTTGAGAAAGCAAAAGAAGAAGGTGGATGGGATAAGTATACGAAAAAAGAGAGAGTAAAAATGCAAAGGGAGTTGGAAAATTTAAAGGTGAAATTTGACGGCATTAAAAACTTGGAACGTTTGCCCGATGCTGTTTTTGTTTGTGATATGAACAAAGATGAAATAGTTGTCAAAGAAGCAAGAGCAAGGGGGATAAAAGTGATCGGTCTTTCCGATACAAATATTGATCCAAACATTGCTGACTATCCCATTCCTGCTAATGATGATGCGGTTTCTTCTGTGAGCTACATCCTTAATAAAGTTAAGGAAGTTATACTTAAATCAAAACCAAAAGAGGAAAAAACAAAGTCCGAATCAAAAGAAAATTAAAGACTTAATTTTTTATGGAATCAGTAGAAGAACTTAAACAACTTCGTGACGAAACTGGTGTTTCAATATCGGAATGCAAAAAAGCATTAGATCAATCGGGCGGAGACGTAGAAAAAGCAAAAGAGATTTTAAGAAAAAGCGGCCAGGATTTGGCCGGGAAAAAATCTTCTAGAGAGGCAAACCAGGGAATTATTGAATCTTACGTCCATGCTAACAGAAAAGTAGGGGTTCTTTTGGATCTTAGAACGGAAACTGATTTTGTTGCCAAGTCAGACGAATTTAAAGATTTAGCTCACGAAATTTGTCTTCAAATTGCAGCTATGTCTCCATGGTATGTGAAAGAAGAAGATATTCCTGAAGAAATATCAAAAAAAGAAGAGGAAATTTACAAAGAGCAACTCAAGGATTCCGACAAGCCCGCGGAAATATTAGAAAATGTAATTAAAGGAAAAATCGAGAAAAGAAAAAAAGAAATATCTCTTCTTTCTCAGCCTTGGGTGAAAGATACTTCCAAAACTATTAAAAATTTGATTGAAGAAAAAATAGCTAAAATCGGAGAAAATATTGTTGTTGAAAAATTTATTAGATACGAGATATAATTATTGTTATGGCAAACTCACTCGCTATAACCTTATCGATCATCAGCTTTATAGGATTAATCTTTCTCCTCTTTAAAAGAGTTCCCGAGTTAGTGGAACCGAGTTTTGAAGAAGAGAAAAAAGAAGAGGTTGGAGAAAAAGAAGAAAAAGCTTTGAAGAGAAAAATCTCTCTTAATAATTTTCTTAAGAAAAGTTTGATGAAGTTTAAGATTTTTATTCAAAGGGCTGAAAACAAAACATCTTCTACTATCAAAAAGTTAGGAGAAAACCACAAGAAAGAAGAGGAGGAAGAAGATGATGATAACGGAGAAGATTATTGGGGTAAATTGAAAAAATAGCTTTTTCCTTTTGCCGATGTAGCTCAGTGGCCAGAGCAACTGTTTTGTAAACAGTAGGCCGTCGGTTCGAATCCGACCATCGGCTATACAATGCTTGACAAAATATTTCATTGAATTAAAATGAATTTTAGAAGTATGAAAGATGAACAGTGTTAAAATGTATTGAACAAAAGAAGAGATTGACACATCAATAATCAGAAAGGTGTCTTTCTGATTTTTCTGTCTGATGGACCTTGAAAAGTTAATAGAACGAAGTCAGTTTTTTAAAGTTGTTTCGTTTCTTTTTATCCTGAGAGTTTGATCTTGGCTCAGGATGAACGCTAGCGGCGTGGATAAGGCATGCAAGTCGAACGCTCCAGTTTACTGGAGAGTGGCAAATGGGTTAGTAACACGTGGATACTTACCATCAACACACGCATAACCGGCCGAAAGGTTGGCTAATTCGTGATAGTCTGATATTTTTTATCAGTAAAGGTTTTTCCGGTTGATGAAAGGTCTGCGGCTCATCAGTTAGTTGGTAGGGTAATGGCCTACCAAGACTATGACGGGTAGGCGGAGTGAGAGCTCGATCGCCAACACTGGCACTGAGACACGGGCCAGACTCCTACGGGAGGCAGCAGTCGAGAATATTGGACAATGGGGGAAACCCTGATCCAGCGACGCCGCGTGCTTGATGAAGCTCTTCGGAGTGTAAAAAGCTTTTAACCGGGAATAATCCTTTTTGGATGAGCTTACCGGTTGAATAAGGGGATGCCAATCACGTGCCAGCAGCCGCGGTAA
>CAZBVF010000011.1:0-23450 GCA_964495335.1 uncultured Candidatus Saccharibacteria bacterium | reverse complement strand
GATTATCTTTGTTTTAAAACTAGGAGTTACCTTAATCCCTGCAGGATCGCAAAGAATAAGTTTTTTGATTTTCAAAGACTTTTTAAAAATAATCTTGATTGAAATTCTTCCTCCAAAAGAATGACCCAAGAGAATGAGTTCTTTTGAAGATTCGGGAAATATTTTTTTAACAAAATCAACGACTATTTTCTCATAGTCAGAAACAGAATAAGGACTTTCAGGAAGGCTGCTTTTACCAAATCCCGGCAAATCAGGGCAAACAACAAGGTATCCTTTTTCAGCTAAAAGCTTTTGCATTTCAACCCAGGAATCAGAAGAACTTCCCCATCCATGTAAAACAAGAATAGCAGGCCCCGAACCTGCAATCTTGTAATTTATCTTTAATTTTCCAACGGGAACGATTTTTTCTTCCATTTTATTTCCTGGATATTTTTTCAAATCCAAGGTATTGCTGCAAAACTTTAGGAACCTTTATGCTTCCGTCTTCCTGTTGATAATTCTCTAGAATGGGAATAAGAATACGCGGTAATGCAATAACGGTATCGTTTAAAGCATGGACATATTTAATTTCTCCTTTGGAATCCCTATATCTAATATTCAATCTTCTAGGCTGCCAATCGCTCATATTGGAAGCAGAGTGTGTCTCACTGTAACTGTTTCTTGAGGGCATCCATGTTTCAAGGTCATACATTTTTCTTTTTCCTCCTCCCATGTCTCCGGTACATATCTGAACAACTCTGTGAGGCAATTCTAAATCTTCAAGTATTTCTTTTGAATTGTCTACCATTTTATTCAGCCAATTATCAGATTCTTCATTATCATTTTTACACAAAACGACATGCTCAACCTTCATAAATTCATGTAATCGGTAAAGCCCTTTAGTGTCTTTCCCGTAGCTTCCAATCTCTGACCTGTAGCATTGGGAAAAACCGCATACTTTTATTGGTAAATCTTTTTCTTCCAATATTTGGTCTGAGAAATAAGAGAGTAAAGGAGGCTCCGATGTTCCGGCTAAAAATAGAGATTCTTTTATTATTTGACCATCAGCAAGCTTGCCCGGATTAGCTACTTGATATATATCTTCTTTACCTCCAGGAAAATGGCCGCTTCCTATTAAAACAAACTCTTTTACCAAGGTCGGGGTAATCATAGGAGTAAATCCTTTGGAAGCCATTTTCTTAAGAGCATGGCTGATTACAGCCATCTGTAAAAGAACAGCTTCGTTTTTAATAAAATAACCTCTGAACCCCGATACTTTCACTCCCTTTTTAAAGTCGATCAAATCCAAATTTTCTCCTATTTCTGCATGATCTTTAATCTTAAAGTCAAACTTAGGTATCTCTCCCCATTTGTAAACTTCTTTGTTTCCGCTTTCGTCAGATCCTATCGGTGTGTCATCTGAGTGAACATTTGGAACAAGAAGCATTATTTCATGATATTTTTCTTCGACTTCACTTAACTTGGCTTTAGCTTCTTTGTATTCTTCTTTAATCTCTTTTGCTTTTTCTCTTTCTTCTTTACCTAATTTTTTCTGAGAAGCTCTTAGCTCTTCTGATTTTTTAATTAAATTTCTTCTCTCTTCGTCTAATGACAAAAGCAAATCAATATCAACATTGATATTTTTAACTTTGCAAACTTCCTTCATCTTTTCGGGATTTTCCCTTATAAATTTTATGTCCATCATATATTTTTATTATTTATCTTTTGGTTTCATTGTAGGAAATAATATTACTTCTCTCAAGTTTTGAGAATTTGTTAACAGCATAGTTAATCTGTCTATTCCCATTCCAAAACCTGCTGCCGGGGGCATACCGTGTTCAAGCGCTTCCAAAAAATTATTATCCATTCTTTGGGCTTCCTCTAATCCTTCTTTATGAAGTTTTTCTTGCTCTTTAAATCTCTTTCTTTGCTCAATCGGATCATTCAGTTCAGAAAAAGCATTAGCAAGCTCTATCCCCCCAATTACCAACTGGAAGTTAGCAAGCTTTTCAGAGTCATCATCTAATTTTTTGGCTAAAGGCTGAAAACCGGTCGGATGATGAATCACAAAGGTAGGCTCTTTAATCTTCGCACGGCAAAATTTCTTGTAAATTTCATCTGCTATTTCTGCTTTTGGCATTTCTTTTTCAACCTTAACATTAAGCTCTTTTGCTTTTTTGAAAATTTCTTTTTGGTTTACTTTACTTAAATCAACTTTTGCATGTTTTTTTAAAAGATCTGAAAATTCTACTCTTTTCCAAGGTGTTTTAAAATTTATTTCTTTTTCTCCATAAGTTATTTTATAACTTCCAAAAATGTTTTTTAACACATACTTAAACATTTTTTCTGTGAGCTTCATTAATTGCTCATAATCAGCATAGGCCCAATAAAATTCAAAATGAGTATACTCAGGATTATGGTATTTATCCATCCCTTCATTTCGAAAGCACTTCCCTATTTCATAAACCTTATCGAATCCCCCAACCAGAAGCCTTTTTAAATAAAGTTCTGTAGCAATCCTCAAGTAAAGGCTCATATCAAGAGCGTTGAGATGAGTTTTAAAGGGCTTTGCTCTGGCTCCTCCGTAAATAGAGTGCAAAAAAGGTGTTTCAACTTCCAGGAAAGACTCGTTGTCTAAAAATTCTCTTATTCTTTTTATTATTTCGGCTCTGATTTTGAACTTTTCTTTAACTTCGGGGTTGAAAATGAAATCCAAATATCTTTTTCTGTATCTTTCCTCTGTATCTTTAAGACCATGCCATTTTTCCGGCAGAGGAAGAATACTTTTAGCTAAAATTTTAAAAGATTTTGCCTCAATCGTTTTCTCTCCTTTTTTTGTCTTGAAAAGATTTCCTTTAATTTCAATAAAGTCTCCAATGTCAAAATTATTCAAGAAAAAAATATATCTTTCTTTGCCAACCTTATTTTTTCTAAAAAAAGCTTGGATTCTACCCGTTCCGTCTTCAAAATGAATAAAAGTAGACCCTCCGTGAGATCTTACAGACCTAATGCGCCCAGCAAGAAAGAATGATTTGCTGGACTTGGAAAGTAAATTAAAATTAGTTAAAGCTCTTTCAATGGGAAAACTCCTCTTGTTTTTTAAAGGATAAGGATCAATTCCTTCTTTTCTAAAAGATTTTAATTTTTCTTTCCTTGATTTTTTAATTTCAACTATTGACATATTGTTTTATTTTACAATGTTCAAATCTTAAAATCAAGATTAATAAAAAACGGCTGAGAGTTAATCTCAGCCGAATAAAAATCAGAAAAAATGATTAAATAATTTTTAAGATCTTGTACCTAATTTTCCCTGCTGGCGTGGAAGCTTCAATGGTTGAGCCTTTTGGCTTGTTTAAGATCGCTTTCCCCAAAGGAGAGTTAACCGAAATCTTACCCTTTATCGGATCTGCTTCTTCAGCGCCTACAATTTGAAACTTTAATTTCTTGCTATTGTTAGAAACTAAAATTGTTGATCCCATTTGAGCCCATCCTTTGCCGTTTTCTTTGCTAGAAACAATAACTGAATCTCTTATCTTTTGTTCTAACTCAGATATTTTTCCTTCCAAAAATGCTTGTTCTTCTTTGGCTTCAAAATATTCAGAGTTTTCACTTAAATCTCCCTGAGCAATTGATTCAGCTAATTTATTCGCTATTTCTTTTCTTCTCGAAGTCTTTAATGTTTCTAACTCCTTTTTAATTTTTTCCAGTCCTTCCGGACTAAGATATTCTGTCATATTTCTATTAATTTATCTTTAAAACTTATCTTGTATTAACGTTCATAATATATCGGAAACAAAAAAGTTGTCAAGGTTTAATTATTTTTCTGAAAAATACCAATCTAAAACTTCTCTAGCAACGGGCAAGGTAGCTGAAGTTATTCCTTTAATTTCTTCGACCATTATAATTAAAACTATTTCGGGATCTTCGTATGGAGCGAAAACGGCAACCCAGTGATGGTAATGATCTTTCTTTGAACTTTCAGCAGTTCCCGTTTTAGCAGCAGAAGCAACTGGCAAGTTATTTAATGAAATAGCCGAACCGCTTGTTACTGTTTGTCTCATTCCTTGCCTGATAATCTCAATATTGTCACTTTCAATAAAGCTATCTCTTATTATCTCCGGCTCTATGTCTTTAATTATTTTTGATTGGTCCGAAGCATCAACAACCTTGTCTACCACTCTTGGAGAAATTAATTTTCCACCATTGGCAATGGCTCCAAAAGCTGTTGCAACTTCTATTGGTGTGGCAGTAAAAGCGCCTTGCCCGATAGAAAGATGGTAAGTGTTTCCCAATCTCCAAGAACTGTCTATTTCCGGAAGAATTCCCCTCCCTTCATCGGGTAAGTCAATTCCGGTTTTGTCTCCCCAATTAAAAAGTTCCAGATATTCTATTATTTTCATAACCCCCAAACCTTCAAAATCTTTGTATCCTCCCCCTATAATATAGAAAAAAGTATTAACCGATTCTGCAATTGCTCTTTTCAAATCACTATATCCGTGAAATTCCCAATCTTTATAGCATTCATCTTGTCCTGAATATCTGTTCTTTACACAAATCTCCAAAGGACAATAAATAGTGGTATTTTTATTAATAATCCCTTCTTCCAAAGCAGCAATCCCTATTAATGGCTTAATAACCGAACCTGTAGGATAACCTCTTCCCGAAATAGCTCTGTTGAAAAAAGGATTATGGCTATTTTTCATAATTTCTTCCCAGGCTTCTGAAGATATTCTTTGAGAAAAAATATTGTTATCAGCATCAGGCAAGCTTACCAAGCTTAAAACGCCACCCGTTTTAGGATCCAGAGCAATGGCAACGCCGGCATTAGCTCCAACATTAGATATTGATTTTTCCATTTCTGACTTAACCTTTCTTTGAAGCTCCAAATCCAAATTTAAAACCAAACTCTTCCCGTTTTCGGGGTTTGAGATAACTTCTTCTGATAAAACTTCCCCGAGAGCATCCTTCTCAACTAAAATCTTGCCCGGCTTTCCTCTCAAAGAATCTTCATAATATTTTTCCAGACCTGATCTTCCTATGTAGTCTGTAATGGAATAATTAGATTTTGACTTAAATTCTTCTTTTGTCACTTTCCCCACATAACCTAACAAATGACTTAAACTTCTTTCTGTGTATTCCCTGATTGTGTTTTCCGATATGCTAAAACCACTTAATTCTTTTACTTTTCCTTTGAGAATAACCAGCTTTTCATGGGAAATATTTTCAAGAATAGGAACAACAGGAAAGTCAGAGTTTACAATTTTTTCTGCAAGAGAATTATAATCTTCGTTTATAAGAGATGAAACTTCTTCAATTATTTTCTTTTTTTCATCATCTTCTTTGGGGAAATCTCTTTTATCTGCAACCAAGTCATAAGAAGATTTGTTGTGAACGACTTGCTCCATATTTTTATCATAAATAACACCTCTTTTTGCCCCAACAAGATAATTTCTTTCTATATTGTCCTGAGCTAAAAGAGAAAGCTCTTCTCCCTTAACTACTTGAAGATGAAGTGATTTTCCAATAAGAAAAATTAGGATAAAAAGGAAAATTACCTTAAGAGCAAAAAACTTTTCCGGAACAATAGGAACCTCAAATCTTTTTTTAAATTCTCCTTCTTTCTCTTGAGCTATTCTATCTAAAAAAATCTCATGAGGCTCAACTTCTTTATTGAAATTTTTGCTAATATTTTTTTTACCAAACATTTTTAAAATAATCTTTTTTGACTTAGAGAAGGAATCTTCCCGTATTTTCTTAAAATAAATTTAATGAATAAAGAAATAGAAACAAGAGCTAAAACCCTCGGACCAATTAATCCTGAGGAAAAAATGTCGGAGAAAAGCCCTCCAAATATTGCTATCCATTCAGCGTCTTCTATTTTATGGGAAGAAATAAAAGTTTTTCTGCTTTCTAAGAACGCAACTGTTACCAAAAGAATTATAATTGAAACGGGAACAGAGAAAAGATAAAAACCAAAAAAACTTTTTTGGAATATAACTAAGAGATAAGAAATAAGGGCTATGAAAATTATCCTTTTCATAAAAAAGTTAATAGTCTGTGATTATAAAAACTATTCTTTCTCTAGATAAATTAATCAAAGAATTTACCAATAATGTTTGAGAAGACTCAACATCATTTTTATTAATTTGAGCAACGGTCCCTACTAAGAGATCTTTCGGAAAAAAAACTTCAGAACCGGCAGTGAAAACAAAAGAATCTTCTTCGATCTCAGCATTTTTTGGAATTAATTCAACGATTAAATTTGAACCCTTGATTCCTCTTGCCAATCCTTGATATTTGGCATATTCTTCAGAATTTTCTTCCAAAGAAGTTTTTGAAACCACTTCAACATTAAAAGAAATTTCTTCGCTTGAAATTAGCTTAACTAAGGAATAATTTTCGTAAACTTTATCTACTATTCCGATCAAAGACTTTTCGGAACTGATAACCGGAAATCCTTCTGAAATTCCATGCTCATATCCTTTATTAATTAAAATGCTGTCTTCACAATCAATTACTGAAGAAAAATACGCTTCGGTAACACTAAAATCTTCTCTGATATTTAATTCCAGGGCTTGTCTTAATTCTTCATTTTCTTTCTCAAGATTTTTAAGAGAATTGATTTCTTCAATTATTCTTTTGCTTTGAGAAACAAGGTCTTCATTTTCCAGGTTTAATTCTCTGGCGTCTTTAATCCCTTCAAAAAAACCAATGACCGATGAGCTTTGGTTGATAAAAAAACTTTGAAAAGGATTGGAAACGGAATAAAATAAATTCTTAATATCTTCTCTAAAAAAATTAAGAGAAAAAATAATTAAGATTATCAAAAGAAAAGATATAGCTTTGCGTTTTAAAAAATAATATTTCATGTCAGCTTAATACATTTTAGATTAATTTAGAGAAAAAATAAAGGGAATGTGCTGATCCATATAATATTCTTCGCCTACAGCTTTAAGGATCACTCCCAATCCAGTTTAGATTGGGGCCTGCACGGTACAAATATAAAGCCCTCTCTCACGATGTGATTGAGGGCTTTTTTGTCCAAAGGACCAAGGAACCAAGTTTCCAAACAGGAACCAAGTTCCCAAGAGTCTAAGGGCTGGACGAAGATTACTTGCGGGGACGGCAGAAAACCCACTGGTCGATAGGACCCCAGAATCTGTCAAGATCGCCCCAGCAGCCACTGAACCACAGCCTAGAATCATCGCGCTCCACAGTGAACAGCCACGGGTCGCTGTCAGAATCAATAATAGGTTCCATAGCAACGACAATCCACTCGCCGTTTGGCTGGTTTTTGTACTGCAGACGCAGTTGAGTGCCAACTTCAGACGAACAGAACTCCAAACCGAGCTTTTCGGCACGTTCGTATATCTGATCGCGCTGCGCACCCTTCTTGAAACCGAGTTCAGCAATCGTAACTTTAACCAGGTCTACTTCGGTTTCCTCGGTGGCCACTGTAAAAGCGGGTTTTTCGAGGATGTCGTTAACCCACTCGCTGAGTCTGAATCCACCGTCGCTCAAAGCGCGGCGGAAGTCATCGGCCGTTTTTAGACCGGTACCAAGCTTAATGGTTTTCCAGGTTTTAAACTTACGTTTAATCACTACCTCCTCGCCAGATAGAATGCGTTTAACGCCTTCCATGCCTCCTATCTTATTAACGACCGCCTCCACTTGTCCTAAGGTCAATTCTCCATATTTCATTATCTCTTCTCCTTTCTTCGGCTACTTGCCAAAAATTTACCTCTTCCCGAGGTTGTGGGGCTAAACCGCCATCATAGCAGTCATAGCCAGAAAACACCGAAGAACTATCAGTGTCTTTTGGCTACAACTGCCTTGTCGCAATTATTTTATATCAAAAAGAGCTAACAATTATTGTATCAATATTATACACCCAGATATTAAATTTGTCAATGTTTGAGAAGTGTATTCTACTCCGAAGTGCAACATCAGAATAACTTAAAAGGGCAGTTATTTTCAAATAAAATGATTAATGAACAATTATTAATTAACCTAATAAACAACATGCCCTACAAACATTTTACGCTAAAAAAATGAGTTATCTATCCTGTTAAAACCAAAACATAAGTTGTGTAGGTTAGGCCCCGTTAGATAAACCTTCATGTCTAACGGGGTTAGACCTGCACAGCTCTCTAGGCTTAGGATTTCTGAATTGATAATTGATTGAAGTTTAACCTCGATCACTCGATCAGCGTATGGGGGGGGAAATAAAAAACGCTTGAGATATCTATGCGGCAACGACCTACTTTCGCGCCAAAGCACTATCATCGGCTCTGGAGGATTTCACTTCTGTGTTCGAAATGGGAACAGGTGGAGCACCTCCGATATCGTTGCCATATACATAGCTCAAACGTTGTTTTGGAATAAGATTATTAACTGCTAGCTAAAAGGTAAAAAACTTATTAGTAGCACTCGGCTAAATTCCTCACGGAACTTATACCTGTGCCCTATCAAGGTTGTAGTCTTCAACCAAGTTTAGAGTCCTGATCTTGGGACGGGCTTCGAACTTAGATGCTTTCAGTTCTTATCCCTTCCTAACTTAGCTACCCAGCAGTGCCGTTGGCACGACAACTGGTACACCAGAGGTTAGTTCCGGAAGGTCCTCTCGTACTATCCCAGAGTTCCCTCAAGACTCGACGCCTACGGTAGATAGGGACCAACCTGTCTCACGACGGTCTTAACCCAGCTCGCGTTCCGCTTTAATTGGCGAACAGCCAAACCCTTGGGAGCTTCTCCACCCCCAGGATGCGAAGAGCCGACATCGCTGTCATTTTTCTTCTGTTACCAGAAGGATCGGACTATATCTTCACCCAGTGCAGAAAACTGGGGACGGCGTGTTATATAAGTTTAAACCTTATATAAGGAGCATTAAGCTCACAAGTCTCTACGGGGTTTAACTCAGTTGATTTTGTATTTCATATTATTAATAAAATACTCTGCAATTAATTCCTTCTTCAAAAATTATTCCTTTAATAAATGATTTTGGAATTGAGTTAAACTTCCCACGGTATTGTCCATATAATGTTAAGGTTGGATTTTATTAATATGGAGTTCACCGTTATAAGCCGTTTTTTTGTTTATTCTTGAATTATATTTTCAAGAAAAGGTATAGGATTGCTCCTATAGCGCCCCAATGTATTAAGGTGCCGAACAGGGCCGTAGATACGAACTCGCGGGCCCTACTAGCCTGTTATCCCCGGGGTAACTTTTATTTGATAATCTCTCCCGATTCTATTAACCGAGATCGGTTCACTAAGTTCTGGTTTCCCAACTGCGCCAAATATCCTTGTTGCAGTAAAGCCGGCTTATGCCTTTACACAACCGCTCCGATTTCCATCCGGAGCTAGCCGACCTTTAAGCGCCTCCGTTACTCTTTAGGAGGCAAGCGCCCCACTTAAACTGACCGCCTCTCACTGTCTCAAATCGTATTTCAGATTCGGTTAGTCTTACTACTTTAACAGACGGGTGTTTCATGGACGGCTCCCCTACCACCGAAATGGCAGGATCAAAACCTCCCCGCTACGCTACGCAGTTAAAATAGAAAGACAATAAGAAGCTACAGTAAAGCTCCCGGGGTCTTTCCGTCTAGCCGCAGGTAACCGGCATCTTTACCGGTATTGCATTTTCACCGAGCTCCTCGTTGAGACAGTTTCCAAGTTGTTAAGCCTTTCATGCGGGCCGGAATTTACCCGGCAAGGGAATACGCTACTTTAACACGGTTCATTTTGTTACCTCAACTTTTGTTGATTCTCACGATCGCCCGTGAGTTCGGACTATCTCATATCCTGAAAACTATAATCAGGATTCTAGCGTATAGTCTCTGAGGATTTTCCTTAAGTTTGATTGACGTCTTTTAAACTGTATTTGCGCTTCCTTCCTCTTCCTTCATTTAATTTTTCCCGGAGCTTGACAATGTCCTTCAGCCCCTCATTCGTTAAATGTTTCTTTTCACTCATCAATTTCACAATTTTCTTAAAAATTGAGAAATTTGTTTTTGTTCGGGAAGAAAGAAAGTTAAATCTTTCAAAGAAAGGAATTACTCGTCCTTCCAGCGAGTTAAAATTTTCTACAACGAAAGAGTTCAATCCGTCTTTTCTTGTCTTTAGTCTCCCGCATCCCAAATGCTTTTTCAAAAGAAAAAGATTTGTTTTGTCTCTTTGGGAAACATTAAAACTTAATCCAATCTGCCATCCGTATTTGTATCCTTCTCCTTTTCTAAGGGAAACATTAAAGCTCCCTTCACCGTCCACGAAACCGGCTAAATAATAACCAATTTGGGGCGGAATTTTTTTAAGCCATTGACTCATAATTTTAAGATAACTTAAGGAATCTTTCCTGCGGATAATCTGCACTGATACATTTTTACTGTACTCCGACGTCTCCGGAGCCGAGTAGCATCAGATACTAACCAGACTTCCCCGCATATAGCTAGATTTTACAACTACAATCCGTGGGTTTATAGTTACCGCGGACGTTCACTGGAAGCTTCAATCACTCAGCATTCTGAAAAAAATCAGAAAACCGGCGACATTAACGTTCCAGCACTGGTCAGGCTTCAGCCCCTATACATCCTCTTGCGAGTTTAGCAGGGACCTGTGTTTTTAATAAACAGTCACCCGGAAAACGTTTGTTGCACCCAATACATAAAAATGCATTGGGAGGCCATATTGCGAACTTACGACCACTTTTTTGCCGAGTTCCTTAACGAGGTTTCACTCGTTCACCTTGGCACACTTACGCCTGCCTACCTGTGTCGGTTTACGATACGAATCCTGTTTCCTTAACTCTACGAGCTTTTCTAGGCAACTTGTCTGATAAATTTGTCTTGCACGAATGCAAGACTCAACTGCAAATCCAATAATGCACCCTATCTTTCAAATTGCGTCACTCTTCGAAAAAAAACAGGAGGGCCGGAATATTAACCGGCTGTCCATCTCTTGTTTACCCTTCGGTAAACAGATTAGGATCGCCTAACCCTTGGCTGATTGCCATTGCCAAGGAAATCTTAGGCTTTCGGTGTCCTGAGCTTTCATCAGGATTGCGGTTACTCATGCCAACATTCTCACCACCTATCGCTCCACCAAACCTCACGATTTAGCTTCAGTGCAATAGATGCGCTCCCCTACCATTCCAGCAAAAGCTGGAATCCTTATCTTCGGTACTGAGCTTAGTCCCGGAAATTTTAGGTGCGAAATCCCTTAGCTAGTAAGCTATTACGCACTTTTTAAAGGATAGCTGCTTCTAAGCTAACCTCCTAACTATCAAAGGAATTTCACCTCCTTTAAAACACTCAGCTCCCAAGAACTTTAAAAAAAAGTGCCTGGTTTCGATAAAATCGAAAAAATTTAGGGACCTTAGATGAAGGTCTGGGCTGTTTCCCTCTCGACCACGAAGCTTAGCCCTCGCAGTCTAACTTCCCTGCTTTAATTCCACGGTATTCGGAGTTTGGTTGGAATACCTAGAGCAAAGTCCACGATAATCCATCCAGTGCTCTACCCCCGTAGAGGATCGCAGAGAGCTAGCCCTAAAACTATTTCGGGGAGAACCAGCTATTACCAAGCTCGATTAGCTTTTCACTCCTTACCACAATTCATCCCAAGAAATTGCACGATCTATGGGTTCGGGCCTCCTTTCGCATTTCTGCGAAATTCACCCTGATCATGGCAAGCTCGCTTGGCTTCGGGTCATCCGCTTTCTCTTAAAAACGCGCTTTTAACGCTTGCTTTCACTGAGCCTTCGCGGCGGAACCGCTTAGACGAAGAGAAAACGAATACTCGTTGGCTCGTTCTGCAAAAAGCACGATGTCACCCCGATAAATCGGAGCTCCATCTCTTTGTAGGCATAATGGTTTCAGGTTCTATTTCACCGGGGTCACCCCCCTACTTTTCACCTTTCCCTCACGGTACTTGTTCACTATCGGTGAAACTATGTATTTAGCCTTAGCCGATTAGTTCGGCTTGCTTCCCTCAAGGTTATCTTTCCTCAAGGTACTCAAGAAAAACATCAAGGAGTATAAAATCGTTTTCGTTTACGGGACTGTTACCCTCTATGGTGGCTCTTTCCAAAGACCTTCAACTAACAATTTTATTTTATAGACTCCCTCTAGAAACTTTCTCTATAGAAGAAAGGCTCCAGACGACATTTCCTTACAACCCCTTTTCTAAAAAAGAAAAGGTTTGGGCTCTTCCCTTTTCGCTCGCCGCTAATTAGGGAATAAAAATTATTTCTCTTTTCCTCCGCTTACTGAGATGTTTCACTTCAGCGGGTTAGCCATTCTACATAAAGTAGAACTGATTCTGATTTTAACTCAGAACCCCGTTTCCGGATTCGGAAACCCCCGGATCAAAGGTTGCTAGTCACCTTCCCGAGGATTATCGCAGACACGCCGCGTCCTTCATCGCCATAGTTTCCCGAGGCATCCTCCATTTGCCCTTATATAAAAACCTTTAGCTAGCAGTTAATAATCTTATTATTAACTTAATATTCTGTTTTCAAAGTTCTGGCCATTACCAACAAAAAACCGCTACAGATAGCGGTTCGCCGAGAGAATAAAAAGACTCAGCTCTAACCGCTTTTCGTTTTTTCTTTATTCAAGATAGCTTTCACTTTAATCATTAACAACTGCTATCTTATCAAACCCAAACAGCTTGTCAATAGTAAAAAAAGACCCGTTTTCCCTATTGAAAGGAAAACAGGCCTTTTGCTAAAATTTCCTCGAAAAAATTACTTTCTGTCTGTAATTTTTTCTCTCATTTCTTTTATTACCCTTGCAGCTTCTTCTCTTCCTCCTAGTCCGAAAGCTAAACCGAAGGCCAAAGCAAACATACCGATAATACCAATAACAATGCTATTGATAATGGTAGGAGCGATTCCTAACTGGAGTAAAATTGCCGAAGCGGCAAAAATGTAAATAGCCCAGCGAACCACAGATCCTATCAGTTTAGCATTTTCCAGCTCCATTCTCTTTACAGAAGCTTTAACAATCTTTTCAATGAAGTCAGCAGCAATTGCAGCTACAATAAAGATAGCAACTACTACCAGTAAGTTGGGTAGCCATTTAACAACATCTGTCAAGAATACAGCAAATTGTTTTGCTCCTATAATTTCTACTGAGGCTAAAAGGAATACAATAGCTACAATCCATTTAAAGATAGCTCCTATAAATCCAGCTGGATCTATTTCAACTTCTGCTTTTTGCAAAGCATCTCTCCAACCGGCACTTTCGAAAATCTTGTTAAACTTAATTTTCTTTAACAACCCTGCAACCAAGCTTCCGATTCCACAAGCAAAAACCCAACCTATTATAAAGATAATAACAGCAGCCAAAAGGCTAGGAATAAAACCCAAGAATCCTTGCCAAAGGTCTTGCAGCTTTTCTATTGTGATTATTGACCAATCTTCAATCATAAGCCTTAATATTATTTAAATTTCAAAATTCTAAATCGACTTTTAAATGTTCTTCGGTTAATCTATTTTCTTTTTTCATTATACCAAATATCAGGAAAAGAAAAAAGCAAGTTGTGGATAACTTCAAGTAATATTAAAAACCCCATGTAATTTGCATGAGGTTAAGTCTTAAATTAAAAAATAATATTTTTATCCTTTCAATCTCTTAAGTCCAGAAATATATTTCCGAGCTTGAGAAATTGAGGAAGGAGAAAAAGTAATTATAATTTCTCCTTCCTTTTATTTAGAACTCTTTATTGGAGCTCCTTTTTTAACATATCTGGAAGTTCTTTAAAGAATATCCCCCATATGTTTTGTTTCACTCCTGGCAAGTCATGCGGGACTAAAAAGATTTTTTCTTCCCCGACACAAAGCAAAACTTTTTTTATTGGGGAAGTTTTATATGATACCCTATCCTTTCTTAATCGGAAGCCAAGATGGTTATCTTCAAACCAAATGGCTTCAAACTTTCTTTCTTTTTGAGGCAATTCAGAGAGCACTCCTCCCTGGACTACCTCATTTTCAAAACTGAACTTATAAACAGAATTTCTGGTGAAAACTTCTAACATCATCACTTTTTTCTCTCCTTTTTTATTTTTTAAAAATCTTCTTTAATAATTATATTATATAATAATATATCGGAGTTGTCAAGCCATTGAAATAATTTTTGCATATAAATAATTCCGAGCTAAATTTAAAGCTCCATGCTTCTTACATGGAGCTAAAATCTTACTTAAAGACTAAATTGTTTTTTGCGGCAAATCTTCTTTTATTCCCTCAAACACCTCCTTACTATAGGTATCATGAGTTGTTTTGTCATCTGGATCAAAAAGAGTATTGGCGATAACCAATAGAGCACTGTTTTCTTTCAAGGCCTTATACGTGTGTAAAATAAAGGGCGGAATCCAAATACCGTCTTCCCCCTCTTTCAAAACAAAAAGAAATTTGTCTCCAAACAAGTCCTCAAGGAGAAAAGAAATTTCTCCTTTAAGAGAAAAAATTATTTCTTCCCTTTCTCTGTGAAATTCCCTGCCTCCTTCTTTATTCTTAGGCAGATTGCCAACTGTATAGAGACGAAGTCCTCTGGATATTTCCCCAGGCTCCCCCACAAATTCTTTTAAGCTAATTGAATTTAAAGCCATCAAGACACTTAGCTCTCCTCCACTCTTTGTTGTCCAAGGTCCTTTTACTTTCATGATTCTCAAATCTTTCACGCTCGCATATTTCATTATTTTCTCCTTTCTTTATATTAAACATTAAAGATCTATAATTATAGTTTAACATATAAAAATAAAAATGTCAATAAAAGATTCTTGAATTCTATTCCAAAGTGAAACGTTTTTCTTTGACGGCAAATTCTAGAAACAAAAAACCAACTCGTTTTGAGTTGATTTCTTGTCCTAAACAAACCTCTTTTGACGCTTACTTAGGATATTAGCGGGAAGGTAGAAGTTCGTTGACTTCTTCACTCATTTTGAGTCCCGCTACCTTTTAGTCTCGAGAATTTCTACGAACCACAGAAAAACAATTTTATCCTTCTCAATATTCCAGGTGGGGGGTTACTTTGAAGCTGTGGTTCAAACGGAACCAGCCGATCTAACAAGTGGTCATAGCGATGTTTATCATACCCTTGCCAGTCCCAGCGAAAAATCCCATCCTTCAGACGTTTGTGAAGTGCTACCTTTTCTTCCAAGGTTAGTTCTGCTACTGTCCCAGTGTCATAAACAGCATAGACCCACCAACTCAGTACAGTAAGCAGAAGTGGATAGGCATAGGATGTTCTCATGGCGATAACACCGGGGTTTCCGCTATTGATCATATCCACACGCGCCTGTGGCCTGGCCGTTCCTTCTGCAAGAAGAACTAATAATTCTTCTGCCTCTCCTATACAAGATTCTTTTGGAATGTCAGAAAAGTATGCGTTGAGCACATCTGAGGGATCCTCGTTTCTCGAGTTACGAAGAAAATTGACAACTTTGTTCCTAATTTCGTTAAAGGTCATGCTATACCTCCTTTTCAAGGTTCAGATTTCCACAATTCCCTCGTGGTAAGGATTATCGATTACGATTCTCAATAATACTTAACCTTAACATAATTACAGGAAAAAGTCAAGTCCAACCGAACAAAAAACAGAAATTTACTAGAATCTCTGTAATAAATAGTATGAAAAATTTTCTTTTAGATATAAACTCAAAAATATCAGCTGGAAAATTCCGTTCAATTTGACCGTCGAGCCACGAAGCGGCGAGGCAAACAATCATATAAATACGTTTTGGTGGACCCTGGGAGGGTCGAACTCCCAACCTTCGGTATGCAAAACCGACGCTCTGCCAGTTGAGCTAAGGGCCCAAAACTCTTTTTAATGCTATCAAAGATAACTTCTAAAATCAAGATTATTTTATCGGGTTGACTACTCTTCCGAGAAACAAGATATTACCCGTATTCTTTTCTTGTATTGCAAATAAGAAAGGACGATCCGCCTTAAAAATATTTGTTGGCATTATGGCTGTTTCCTTCATAATAACAGCAGTTGCTGCAGCAGCCTCCGTTCCTTTTTCATCAACGCCAACATAAGCTTGATGGATAACATTATCAATAAATAAATCTCTCTTATCAGTCATCCCGGAAAAATCAGCACTACCTGAAAATGCCGTCGGCATCCCCAAAGAAATTAAAGTATTTTTCATAAAATATTTTGTATCAAATTCAAACTTTGGAATCGATATTGAAGTTAAATTCGCTTCTTTCATTTGAGATTTGTATTCATTGAATTTTTCTAGTGTTAAAGAAGATTCTATTTCATCAAGATTCCCGGCCGGTAATAACAACAACATTGAAATCTCTTCTCCCTTGTAAGGCAACTCTAAAATTTGCAAGTCTTCCGTTTCAGCATAATTAAATTTTGCTTCTTCAGGTTTCATATGCATCATGGGAACTTTCACATTATCTTCTGATGTTATTTTGAAAATTTCTTCGTATGTATCGTCTGCATCAAATTCCCAATACCAAACACCTTTAAAATAGATTGCATTGGTTAAAACAAGTTTTGTGGAAGGATCAAATACTCCTTGTGGGATTAAATTCTTTATTTTGTCTTTGGTCTGTTCTTGTATAAAACTATTAATAGTTTCTCTTGACCTTTCAGTTTCATTTTTAAAATCTACCGGAGCTGCTTTCCCGCCATAATAATTTTCAACTCTATTTGTATATTCTTCCAAGAAAGGAAAGTCTCTCTGAACCCATAAAGCATTTCCCGTTTTCAATTCATACTCTTTATTTTCTTCGTTAATATTATTATAAACAGAAGCAAAATTAGGTCTTAAAATATTGTCCTCCGGAAAATGAAAAACAGATTTCATTTCTTCAGCCGTTCTTCCTTCCGCTCCTTCATAAGTCATTGCCAGTGCAGCAAAAATACTATAAGGAGAATAGAAAACATTTTCATTTTCTTTTTTAATTATCTTGGAATAAAGATCAAAAGCAAATTCATTGTTTGCTTCAACTACTTCTTGAATACCTTCTTTTGTTGAATCGGTATCATCTGCTTGGGGCGGTTGATCGGGCTCATAAGGGAAAAGAAATAAAAATGCTGCGACAGCCACTCCTGACAATAAAATAAATACTATTGCAATTAATATAATTTTTTTAATCATATATATTTTTTTTATTTAATTATTCCTTTTATTCTCTCTGCTTCTCCTTCAACTAATTCTCCATCATATTCCGCATTATGAGCATGTGAAATGCCATAAGAAGGTTTTTTCTGATCCAGGTGCAAGTTAAATATAAGCTCTCCTTCTTTTCCTTCTTTTACATAAATATGAAATCTCGGATAATTGCCGACGTTAATAGGTCTGACAATGCTATATTCTTCCTGAACATTAACTCCTAAGGGCTTGTATCCTATTTTTCTTGAAATACTTACAATGTTTTCGCCTCCGGGCTGAACAATGAATTTCATATTTTATAATCCTCTATTTTTATTTACAGATTCAACATAACTGCAATAATCACAATCCGGGCTGGCTTCGGGAATTTTATCGCTATTTAAACATTCGTGAGCGTCCACAATAGCTTTTCCAACCCAAGAATCATCACCTTCGTAAGAAATTAGATTAACTCTGAATTCCAGTTTTTGATCAAAAGCTTTTGCGTCTACAATACCGTTGCAATAAACAAAATAACCCGTATTTGAAACTTCATATCCCTTTCTCCTCAAAAGCCATTGGTATATTTCCATTTGCCTTTTATAGGTTTTGTGCCATTCTTTATCAAGGCTCTCAATTTCCTCTCTTTTGGCTGTTGCTTTATAGTCAACAATAATATATTCTCCCTTAGAATTTTGCCAAAGATCATCAATAGCTCCAAAAATCAATAGATTAGTTTTCTCATGTAAAAAATCTATGCCCTTGAAATTATCTCGCCAATTATTTAAATTTTCATCTGAAACGGGATGAGCATCAATCCCATATTTTTCAATTAAAGGGTGTTTGGTGCCATTAACTCTGTGAACATCAAATTCTTGTTTTAATAAAGTATCAACCGCTGAATTAAGAGAAAAAGGGAATCCGGGAGGTCTGGCTACTCCCAATCTCCTGTCGTAATAAAAACATCTGGGACAATCCAAAAACAACTCTATCTTTGAACGAGATAATCTGAAAGGTTCTTTTGAGTTGGGATCGTATAAGTTTCTGGTGCGTTGTGAGTTATAGTATTGAGACATAAATTTTTATTTAATTATGTTTTCATTTTATCATAAAATAAATGCCCGAGAAAATCCCCGGGCATTAACTAAAAAATATCTTTTAACGATTAGTATTCTTCATTCTTTAATTCATAGTAGGATTTGGGATGATCACAAGAAGGACATATTTCGGGAGGTTCAGTTTGTAAAATTTGATAACCGCATTCCCGGCAAACCCACCAAACTTCTTTTTCTTTCTTGAAAATCATTCCTTCTTTGAGTTGTCTTAGAATCTTACTATATCTTTCCTCATGATGTTCTTCAGCCTTGGCAATAGATTCTAATCTTTGAGCTATCTCATCATAACCTTCTTCCCTTGCTGTTTCTGCAAATTCAGGATACATTTTTGTATTCTCATAATTTTCTCCTTTAATAGCAGATTCTAAATTTTCAATCGTACTCCCTAAAATTAAAGGGGCTTCAGCTTCAACTTTGATTTCATTTAAATCCTCTTCTTTTATTTGATTTATTAATTTAAAAAGCCACTTTCCGTGTTGTTTTTCCTGATCGGCAGTTATGTTAAAAACTTCTGCCACTTTTTCATAGCCTTCTTTTTTCGCAATATTAGCGTAAAAAGTATAACGATTTCTCGCCTGGCTTTCTCCTATAAATGCTTTTGTTAAATTTTCAATAGTCTTTTTCATGACTTCATTTTATCAGAAAAACAAACTAGAGTAAACAAGAAAAAGAGACGGGTATAAAAATAACCGTCTCTTTTGTTTGAGATTAAAGGAGATTAAAACTTTTCATTACCAGAAATTCAGCTACTTTTTCGGGGATAAATTTCTTTAAAGAAACGAGTGTTGAACTGGGTCCAATTTTATATCTTAATTTCGGATTTTCAGTTTCTATTATTCTTTCTATTAGTTCAGCAATTCTTTGAGGAGAATCTCCTTTTTCTTCAAACTCTTCGGCTGCCTTTAATGCTTTATGAAAATTAGTATAAATTGTTTTTTCCTGAGACTCTTTTGTTTTTTGACGATGCAAAGTAAGGGGCGTGTTAAAATCTCCGGGCTCAACGAGAACAACTTTTATACCAAAAGGCATAACTTCCATTTTTAATGTTTCCGTATACCCTTCAAGAGCAAACTTGCTTGTTGAATAAAATCCCTGAAAAGGAACGCCTACCAATCCGGCCAAAGAACTTATATTAATAATATGACCTGATCCCTGCTCCCTCATAATGGGAAGTACTTGGCGGCAAACTCGGTGAACTCCAAAAAGATTTGTCTCAATCTGAGATTTTGCTTCCATCATTTTAGTGTCTTCAATGCTACCCGCAAGACTGAAGCCGGCATTGTTTATTACTGCTTTCAACCCGCCAAATTTTTTAACAACAAAATCAATTCCCTGGACAACCGAATCATTGTGGTTAACGTCCATTTTAATAATCTCCAGAAGACCTTTCCAATCCTCATTGTCACCAAACGGTTTTACCTTTTTGGGATCACGGCTTGTTCCTAAAACCCAATAACCGTTTTTAGCCAAATATTCAGCACAAGTCCTGCCAATACCCGAAGAAACGCCGGTTATTAAAATTACTCTCCTATTTCTCATTTTTATCACCTCTCTTTAAAATATTTTATTATAAAAGAACTTCTTTCGCTTATCTTGATTGTTTTTTTTATCAAAAAAATACTTTAAAAGCAACCCCCTAATCCCGATAAAATTAAAGGTGAAATTGTAAGAATAAAAGCAAGCAGTTAATTTCAAATTGCTTTTATGTAAACTAAATGCGCTTCTGTGAAGCGCATTTTGATTTAACGAGATGTCCTTGTGCGCGTGGCAGGAATCGAACCTGCGACCTCTTCTTTATCAGAGAAGCGTTCTAAAACCACTGAACTACACGCGCCTATTTCTTCTTCTTTCTTTTTGAAGGTTTTTTCTTTTTTAAAGGTTTTTTCTTTCTTGGTTGGGAAATACTTTCAACAACCAGATCAGGAACTGCTTTTTCAAAGCTCTTGGGGCTCATCTTTATTGAAAAACTATTGTCTCCGGAATTCAAAATAATCTTAGGATTTTTAAAAAGAGATTTTTCAATGAAGCTTTTCAATTTCCAAATATTTCCAAAAGGAGGAACCGCTCCGGGTTTGACTCCTTTCAAGTTAGATTTTAACCATCTTTCCGTTACAAAATCAATCTTCTTGGCCAATTTCTGTCCTTCTTTTTTTCTTTGAACATTAATTTTCTTTTTCAGTTTATCTTTATCCAAGTTCTTGTTGGCGGGAATGCTAATTAAAACAACCTCTTTTGAGGGAGGAGAGATTTTAACCGCCAAGGTTTTAACAGAAATCTTTTCGGGAACCTTTAGAGTTGCTGATTTATCATAAGCGGTAAAAACCTTGCGATGTTCTATAATCTCATGTTTTACTTTTTCTTTTTCAAGAAAATTAATTATTTTCTTTGGAATAGCCATAACTTAATTTTAGAAAAAAAGAAAAGGGCTGTAAAGCCCCTCTTTTTTTATTAGTCAGTCTCTCAAAGTTGTTTCGTTTCAAATTATAATCTCTATTTAAAGTTAGAGATCAACACTTTTAAGATTAATAGCAGAATTCTCAGCTATTAATCTTAGTCGACAAACAAAAAAATTTTTTAATGATCCATGGACAGGTTCCCCTACCCATGCCTTGTTCATGTTTCCCCCTATATCGCTACAGGGCATGGACTATATCATCATCCTCTTTCTTAAAGTCTCAATCTTCCTTGGATGCCAAGTTCCTATTTTTTCTAGGAAACTTTGCTGTGACTTAGCAAGAACATACATTCTCCAATAATCCGGATCTACGGATTGACTTGGATTATGAATTTTGCCTGTTTTTACCTTTAAATCATTTAGAAGCTTTTTAATTTTTACCAGCTTTTCTCTATCATTCTGAACTAATTGGATATAAAATCTTGCTTTTTTATCTTTTGGAATGCCGCCTTCGGCATCAAAAAATCCTTTAATATAACCAATCTTTTCTTCTTCGCTTCTTAATCTTAAAGGGTCGAAATTGAAATTCAAGAAGTCTGCCAATGTTTCTAGAACATATACTTTTCGGTATTTTCCTTCTTTGTAAATCCAAGAATTATAACCTAATTGATGAAAAAGTTTTCGCAAAAGATCAAGCCATCCAATTCCTTTTTGGGAAATGCGAAATCTTTTATTGCTACTAAAAGTTCCATCGTGTAATGCTCCAAGAAGATAAGCTTTAATTAGAGGAGCTCGGCGTATAGTCTCTGAGGGGTCGCCATTACGGCGACTTCCCTGCTGATTGTCTGCACCAATAACTTTTTCACGCATATTAATCTATTCTAGCATGCGTAGTTTTGGATACACAGGGTTTCCAGCATATAGCCAAGTTTTTTCCCAAAAATTACTTTTCGGGAGTCGCAACATGCAGTTTGCACTAACGACTTCATTCTTGTTACCGACCTTAGCTTAGGCCCTGAAAAACAGGGACTTCGGCTACTGTCGGCTTCCCTAATGTGACGGGCGAATGTTCTCTGGAAACTTCAGAGTTGACGTTCCCACCGTACATGCAGATTTCCCGCATACGGCGAGCTCTAATGCATTTTTTGCTTAAGATGAAAAATCTTTCTTAATCCTTTTTCGGTTAGATGTTCCTTTTTTTCAATCTTTTCCATTATGCTACAAAAAATCTCAAAATCTTTCTCCTTTGAATTAAATCTTAACTGATTTTTTTTGAAGAAAGGAATAATGATTTTTTTCAAGTCTTCACGATTAGAAACCTCATATCTAAAACAGTTCTGATGATTTTTTCTTTTATCTCTTTGAAAATAGATATTACCACATCCAAAGAAATCTTTTAGGTCGTAAAGAATTTTTTTATCTTTCTCGATTAACTTTAGGTAAAACCTCGGTTCTGCTTTTACTCTTCTTTTTACATTCTTTTCAATTCTCGGATTTTTTACATAAACAGTAAAACTTCCTTCTCCATCTACCAAACCTATAACATAATTAAGATTAAGCATAACATTAGAGAGAATCCTTCTCTGCTGATTAGCAGATACTATGATTCAGCTGACTTCTGACGCAGCATTAGTTTCATTTTACTACATCAGATCTCCCCGGGTCAATATATAAACTTTTCCTGACATCCCGAATTGAGCTTTTTGAAAATCTTCTCCATGCTCACCACCCAATCATGGATCGATTGCTCTTTATTAATTCGGGCTACCATTTGGCTTGGGATCCTCCGCCGCCTTGATCGCTCAAAACGACTATCCTTCGCCTACTCTTAATTTAATTAAGAGAAAAGACTTTAACTTTTTAGCTTATATACCTGCCGGGCGCGTACTATTGGTGAGTACAAGCTTCAGGGACATATTCATCGCCACGTGGCTGATTGGCGATTACTAGCGATTCCGGCTTCATGAGGTCGGGTTGCAGACCTCAATCCGAACTGGGAGACCGTTTAAGAGATTAGCTTGAGGTTACCCTCTTGCAACTCGTTGTCGGTCCCATTGTATCATGTGTGCAGCCCAAGACATCAAAGGGCCATGCTGATTTGGCGTCATCCCCACCTTCCTCCTGGTTATCCCAGGCAGTTCTCTATGACATTTAAAACATAGAGTAGGGGTTGCGCATGTTACCGCATTTAAGCGTGCATTTCAAAACACATGCTGACGACAACCATGCAGCACCTGAACTAGTGTCCTTGTGGGAAATCACTATTTCTAGCGACTTTCACTAGTCTTTCAAGCCTTGGTAAGGTTCCTCGCTTGTTGTCGAATTAAGCCACATGATCCACCGCTTGTGTGAAGCCCCGTCTATTCTTTTGAGTTTTAACGTTGCCGTCGTACTTCCCAGGCGGGATACTTAACGCGTTAGCTTCGCCACTTGAAGGGTCGACACTTCAAGTAGCTAGTATCCATCGTTTACGGCGTGGACTACGAGGGTATCTAATCCTCTTCGCTACCCACGCTTTCGTCTCTCAGTGTCAGGGTTGCCCCAGGGAGCTGCCTTCGCTTTCGGTGTTCCGGTCGATATCAACGGATTTCACCCCTACACCGACCGTTCCACTCCCCTCTAACACCCTCTAGCTTAGAAGTATCCTTGAGATTCTCGAAGTTGAGCTCCGAGTATTTAATCAAAGACTTTCTATGCCACCTACAGACGCTTTACGCCCAATAAATCCGGATAACGCTCGGGGATCACGTATTACCGCGGCTGCTGGCACGTGATTGGCATCCCCTTATTCAACCGGTAAGCTCATCCAAAAAGGATTATTCCCGGTTAAAAGCTTTTTACACTCCGAAG
>CAZBVF010000010.1:0-7672 GCA_964495335.1 uncultured Candidatus Saccharibacteria bacterium | reverse complement strand
TAAGGAAGCAGTTTTTAAATTAAATAATATTTGAAATCAGCCAATTTACTTTTTATATGTTTTGCTTTTTCTTCTCTCAATGCTCAAAATATTAATACTGTTTTTTCTCTTATAAAAAATAATACGGAAATTCATTTTTCTAACACGGAAAATATCTTCTCTGTTCTTTAATTTCTTTAAATCCAATTGTTGGAAATCCCCCTTGTTTATTTTAATAAAAATTTCCTTTATTTTATCTCTTTCTTTGCCTTTGAGTTTATTCAAAGCTTTTTCTATCTTGTCCATAAAAAGCTATATGCGCTTAATCAATTCTTTAACATCAATTCCTCCTTTCTTTATCTTTGTAAAGTCTATCACTTCCTCCCAAGAGGACTCTTCAATGGGAGAAATTTTAAACAAAGGCTCAGATCTTTTAAAAACAATGAAAGAACGCCCCTCTTTTACTTTTTGAGCATAACCTTGCATGTTTTCTCTTAATTTTTTCAAAGTGACAATATTTGTCATAATGTTTGTTTAACTTTAGATTATCTTAAGTTTATCCTTTTAAAAAGTTTTGTCAAGCATAAACTCTTAAGAACGGCTAAATCAATTTGGATTGTTTCCCGAGAGAAACAATATCCAAAGGAGAAAATTCAAAAAATGATTTCTCATCAAACCAAGCACATTTAATATCTTTCATCTCTATTTTAGATCTAGAACTGAGCCCCAAAGCATAAGAGATTAACTGAGCGAAAGGCTTTTCTTTTTCAGCATTAGGCTTGTAATCAAGAATAAAAACTTTATTCTCTCTGATTTTAATAAGGTCAATGTGGCCCGTAACAAAATAATCATTGTTGAAACTAAAAGAAAAACCCTTTTCTTTGAGAGAGTTTAAGTCTTTCGGTTTAAGATAAACAGGAACTTCTGTTGCCAAGGTTGAAGAATCATTTAAAAGCATAAGTGTTTGAACCTTTTCGTGTCTTTCATAGTTGTTTTTTGCCATCATTAAAGCGTGCCAAGCAAGAAGTTTTGAAGGTTCTTTTTCAATGGCTTTGAAAGGAAGGTCCCCTTTTATCTTTGCTTTTGAAGCTCTTTGCTCTAAGTTGTTGCCGTTGAAAATATGGTGGGGAAAAGAGTTTTTGCTTTTATCCTCGGGGCAAGTTTTTCTTTCTTCCCCTACCCACTGAAAATATTCTCTTAACAAGGGTATGTTCTTTTTGCCTCCGTTTTTTTCTTCAATATCCATCTTAGCTCTATGATATTGGAATTTATAAACTTGACGATGGTGGAATTTTTTAGAGAAGACAACGTTTTTAAAATTATAAAGAGAGATTGCTTCTTCTCTCAACTTGCAATAATCACAAACTCCTTCATACTCTTGAAGCCAGGATTCAAGAGTCTGGAAAGAAACCTTAATTTTGAAAGTTCTTTCAACTATTTTCTTTACTTCTTCCAAGGGATAACCGAGGTTATACATTGAAACCCCGCTCAAAGCTATATTTTCATAACTAAAATTTTTATTCATTTTCAATTAATACTTTAAAATAATTTACTAAACGGTTATAGATAAAACTAGGTCGGGACCTCACACAATTACACCAACCCTTTCAATTAGTCTAGGTTGACTTGTCGGTTGAGGTTTATCGGTTGATCGTCGGTTGAGACCGGTTGAGGTTTAACCTCAACCGGTCTTTTCGTTTAGGGATTCAAAAACCTAAGTCTTCTGATTGGTGGAGGTTTAACCTCAACCGGTCTATTTACTTAATTTCATTCAATAATATTTTTATAATGATTAAATTGGACAACTTTATGAGTATTATCCAAAACTATACAGATAGCATCAATTCTGAAAGGGCCTTTCCAGCTGTTAAAAGATATAAAAGCAACTGCTCCCCTTTTTAATCGTTGCTTCTTTTCTTTATTTATTGTTTCTTCCGGCAATCCAAAATTATCCCCTATTCTTGTTCTAACTTCAACAAAAACTAAAAAATTATCTTTCTTAACAATTAAATCAATTTCCGAGTACTTTGTTTTAAAATTACGCAATACAATTTTGTATCCTTCCCTCTTTAAAAAATCTTCTGCAGTTTTTTCCCCTAAAGTCCCTGTCTCTAAATTAAACTTTTTAACCATATATATCAACTAACTAATTTAGGTATATCCCGATAAAATGTCGGTTGAGGTTTACCAGATTAAGGAGTTAGCGTTCGGGTTAATCATTATGAAAACGGGAACGATATTGAAGAGCTTCTGCCATATGGGAAGATTCAATTTCTTTTGAGCTTTCCAAATCCGCAATAGTCCTGGCAATTTTTATCATTTTAAAATAAGAACGAGCAGATAGTTGGAAAGTAGACCCAGCTTGAGAAATTAATTTTTCAACGTTGGGAGAGAGAAAGCAATACTTTTTGATATGAGAATTTCTCATATCTGAATTACTATAAATTAACTCCCGGCTAAAACGTTCATATTGAATTTTCCTGGCTTTCTCTACACGACTCCTAATACTTTCTGAGCTCTCTAAGAATTTAGAAACTCTTTTATCCTGAGAAAGCTCTTCCGTATTAACAGAAGGAACTTCAATATGAATATCTATCCTGTCTAAAAGGGGGCCTGAGATTCTTTTTCTATATTTTTTAATTTCCCTGGTAGTGCAAGTGCAAGCTTTGGTTGGATGGCCCAAGTATCCGCAAGGACAAGGATTTGCAGAAGCAACGAGCATAAATTTTGAAGGATAATTAACTCTGCCTCCGGATCTCGTAATAGAAATATTGCCATCTTCTAAGGGTTGGCGTAAAGACTCCAAAACAGAACGGGGAAATTCATTAAACTCATCTAAAAACAAAACGCCTCTGTGAGCCAAACTGATTTCACCAGGCTGGGGCTTGTTCCCTCCACCAACAAGACCTGCTTGAGAAGTAGAATGATGAGGACTTCTGAAGGGGCGATTTTTAATGACAGACCCTCCGGAAGAAATATTCCCAGTAACAGAATAAATTTTAGTAACTTCTAAAGATTCTTCATTATTTAATATGGGAAGAATTCCCGGAAGCGCTCTTGCCAACATAGTTTTGCCGGAACCGGGGCTGCCAACCATTATAATATTATGCCCTCCGGCTGCAGCAATCTCAACTGCTCTCTTTGCCTGTTCTTGGCCTAAAATTTCTGACATATCAAAATCAACCGCTCTCTTTCCTGCTCCAATTCTTGTTTCATTATATTCAACAGGTTTTATCAATTGATTCCCGTTTAAATGAGCTATAATTTGAGAAAGTTTTTCTACAGGATAAACATTTATCTCTTTGAAAAGAGCTGCTTCATTCGCAGATTGCTTCGGAACAAAAATATTTTTAATACCAGCTTCTTTGGCAAACATTGCCATTAAAAAAACTCCTTTGGTATGCCTCAAAGATCCGTCCAATGAAAGCTCGCCAAAGAATAAAGACTTTTCAGGTATCTTAAATTGAACAACATAAGAAAGAATGCCAACGGCAATAGGCAAATCATAAAAAGAGCCTTCCTTTGGAATGTCAGCAGGAGCTAAATTAACCGTTATTTTTCTTTGAGGGAAGCTTATCCCAGAGTTACTAATTGCAGTTCTCACCCTTTCTTTACTCTCGTCCACTGCTTTGCTGGCAAGGCCAACAATATCAAAAGTAGGCATTCCCCTACTTGCTATATTTATCTCAACGTCAACTTCTAGAGTTTTAAGGCCAACGTTCAGAGCAGACAAAACTTTAATTAACATATTTTATTTATTTTTTTGTTTAAGCTTTTTTGTTGCTCAAAGATAACCCCTTAAATTAATTATTACATTTTAACAAAATATTTTCTGCCCTCTTGGAAAACTAAACCTTTCACAGACATTAAAGAAAGAGTAACCCCAATTTCCGATGAAGGAACTCCAAACGTTCTTGATAAATCGTCTACTTCTGCAGGCTCCCTTTTTAATGCTTCTAAAATATCTTTTTCTAACCCGTCTACTTTTCGAAAATTTATTTTATTTAAATAAGATTTTTTAATGCCGTAGAAATCTAATATGTCTTGAGCGCAAGTTACAATTAAAGCCCCTTTTTTAATAAGCTCATTTGTTCCTTCTGAAACCTTGCTGGTAATAGGACCGGGTAAAGAAAAAGTTTTTCTTCCGTACTTTTTAGCAAAACCAGCAGTAATTAAAGATCCGCTTTTCAACGCAGCCTCTGCAACAAAAGTACCCTTTGAAATTCCAGCAACTATTCTATTTCTTTTTGGATACGTCCATTTGTCCGGAGGAAAATCTTTCTCAAATTCAGAAATTATTAAGCCTTGATTTTGTAGAATATCGTCGTAAAGTTCTTTTTGATACTCTGGATGAACAACATTCACTCCGCAGGGCATAACTGCTATAGTTTTACCGCCAGCATCCAATGCAGCTCTATGAGAAACTGCGTCAATGCCATACATAAACCCGGAAACTATGGTAACTCCCGAAGAAGCAATTTCTTTCACTATTTTTTCAGTAGCCATTTTGCCATAGCTTGTCATTCTTCTGCTTCCAACAACCGCTAAACAATTATCAAAAAAATTTTCATCCCAATTCCCTCTATAATAAAGTTTCTCGGGAGGATTCTCGGTTTTTTTCAATAATAAGGGATATTCATTGCTTTTAATATCAATTACACCTTCCTGCATTTTAACTTTCAAGTATTTTGATTGGTTAAAGTTTTGGCTGATTCAAACCGTGCGGGCAAAGGTATAGCTCCATACCTTCTCTACTCCACCCTTCTTTAAAACTTTACAACATTCTCTCATTGTAGCACCCGTTGTCCAGACATCGTCAACTAAAATAATTTTCTGGGGCAAGATCATTCCCTCTTCTCTTAAAGAAAAAACACCTTTTACATTCTCTTTTCTTTCTTCTTTACTTAATTTTGTTTGGGATTCGGTTTCTTTTATCTTTTTTAGCAATGGTCTTATTTCTACCTTTATTATTTTACTTAATTCTTTAGCAATCATTTCTGTATGGTTTATTTTTCTTTCCATCTCTTTTCTTCTAGTCATGGGAACATAAGTTATTAAAGGATTTTCAGAAAAGACAAAATTTAAAAAAGAGGCAAATCTCTCTTTATCTTTTAATATTGTCCTGAAAGATAATTTGGTAAATTCAGAAACAGCATCTCCTAAACAACGGTATTTTATATTATGGATTACTGCTTTTGCCAATCCTTCATATTCCCAGACACTTACCAAGCCGTCTAGCTTATATCTTGAAGAGCAGCTTTTATGCCTTTCTCCGCTAAAACTTCCTTTTTCGCAAACAGGACAAATTAAAGAGGCTTCTCCCAAAAATGTACTGCATTTTTCACAAATATATCTCCCCTCTTTGCCACATCCAATACATTTTTTAGGGAAGAAAAGATCTATTAAAAAACTCCCGATTTTTTTAAATAAACTTTCTGTTTTTTCTTTTTGGGAGTTTTCCATAAAAGCTTTTATCTATTTAATCCTTTCTTGAGATAAAGCCCGGTTGATGCCCGGTTGAGGTTGCCCGGTTGAGGTTTAACCTCAACCGGCTTGTCTGCTTCGGAAGGGTTAATGGGGTGGTTGAGGTTTAACCTCAACCGGTTCTTGGGGTTAGTTTATTCTAATGTTAGTTTGCCGAGTTTATCTTCTAATTTTTCTTCAACTAAACACTGGCGGGCAAATTCTTTGTAACTTTCTGGATTCGGGAAAAAATCTTCCAAAATATCTTCATTTATAATAGGAGAATTTCTCAACCCCGCGTAATCTGCCAAACTGCAATACGGATCTTTTGTCGCAATTCCATAAGCTTTATCAAAGTTTTTTATTGCTTCTTGAAATCCTCCGGGATAATTCTCAAAAGGATTTTTAACTTGGATATAAACACTTAAATAATTTAAATATAAATCTTCGTCTACTCTCTTTGCTTTGTAGGAACCTTGAAACAAAGTACCTACCTCATTATATTTTTTGTTAAAGTAAGATGCCATTCCCGTACCAATTTTTTTCATAAAAAGAGAGATTCCTTCTTCTTGAATCTCTTTTAATAATAAATGAAAATGATTTTCCATTAAACAAAAAGCAATAATTTTTACCAAAGGATCTCGTTCTGGCCATTCAGCTGGCCAATCAAAAAGGCGGTCAAAAGTTAGCTTTGACCGTCTCTCAACACTACGACTTGGATTATTGATTGCAATTTTATTATTAAAATAAAAAAGATTTTCGAGAAAATGCCATTTGTCTTTTTGGTCTCTCACAATCGGTTGTTTTCTATTCCCACGATTATAAACATGAACAAACGAACCAATCGTAAAGTTTTCCTTTCTCATAAAGTTAAAAATAGATAATTAAAACGAGAGGGAGAATCGGTTGAGGGGAGAATCGGTTGAGGTTTAACCTCAACCGGCTTACAGGGTGGTTATTTCTTTTCTGCAATGACTTTGTCTATAAGTCCGTATTCTTTTGCTTCCTCTGAAGTAAGATAAAAATCTCTGTCTGTGTCCTTCTCCACTTTTGAAAGAGGTTGGCCCGTATGTCTGGATAATATCTTGTTCAGCTTGTCTTTGATTTTTATTATCTGCTTTGCTGTAATTTCAATTTCCACAGCCTGACCCGTTACTCCCCCTGCAACCTGATGCAAAAGAACTTCAGCGTTGGGTAAGGCAAACCTTTTGCCCTTAGCTCCCGAAGCCAGGAGAGTGGCTGCCATTGAAGCTGCCATCCCCACGCAAACAGTTGAAATAGGGCATTTTACATACTGCATTGTGTCATATATGGCAAGACCGGCGGTTACCGATCCTCCAGGAGAATTGATATAGATTTGGATATCCTTTTTTGGGTCTTGGGAAGCAAGAAACAAAAGCTGAGCTATCACGGAATTTGTAACAGCGTCATTTATGGGTCCTGCCAAAAAAATTATCCTTTCTTTCAAAAGACGGGAATAAATGTCATAGGCCCTTTCCCCTCTTTGAGTTTTTTCAACTACGGTTGGTATAACGTTCATATTTTTTAAGAATTTTCTAATATTTTAAAGGCTTTTTCCTGCCTTATTACCTCTTCAGTATATCTCTTAAGCTGGTCTTGGTCAATGTTCGGTTCTTTGCCCTGGTATGAATCCATAATCCTTTTCATTTCTCTTTCAATTTCTTCTTTTGAAACATCAATGTCTTCTTTTCTTTGAATTTCCCTTAAAACAAGGGAAGTTTTAACTTGGTTTTCTGCGGGCTCTTGAAAAGAGTTCAAAATTTCTTCTTCTGTTTTTTTCATCTTTCCCAGATAATCTTTAAATTCCATGTTCAGCTTTTGAGAAACTTCGTTTTTCATGTTCTCCAAGTATTTCTTTTTCTGTTCTTCTATCAGAATTTCAGGGATATCCATTTCTGTTTTCTCTGCTATCTTTTCTAAGATTTCCCTTCTTCTTCTCTGGGACTCTTCCGATTCTTTCTGTTCTTTAATCTTAGATTCAACTGCTTGCTTCAAAGCATTAAGGCTTTCAAATCCTTCTTCAAAACCGGGTATCCTTAAGTCCTTAGCAAAAGAATCGTCCAGGGTCGGCAATTCCATGTTCTGGACAGAATTCACTTTAACGTGAAAGGACGTTTCTTCTTTCAAGGGAAGAGTAAAGTCTTTTTCCTCTCCCGATTTCATCCCCATTATCTTTTCTTCAAAGCCTTTGACAAGCTTTCCTTCTCCC
>CAZBVF010000009.1:0-4543 GCA_964495335.1 uncultured Candidatus Saccharibacteria bacterium | reverse complement strand
TTTTCAAAGTTGAAATAGGGTAAATATTGGTAAAGTTTTTTTGCTAATTTGGGATAATGGTTGAGATTTAAAGAAGTGACTATTGTGTAGTTTTTTTCTTTTTCAAGTTCCAAGTTTTCTTTCTCCGGATCTATTATGGAAATAATCTTGTATCCTAATTGGGGATTTTGATCTATTCTTTCTTTAATTTCCAGAGCTTTTGGGTTTTCCCCTATTATTATAACTTCCGTTGTCAGGTTGGGGGATTTGATAAAAAAATTGTAGACTTGGTGCCAGAGAAAAACCAAGACACCGAAGAAAAGAAGATTTAAGAAAAGATTCATTCTCGGAGTTAATCCGAAGAATTTAGGGAAAAGATAAAGAAGGGTGGTTGAGATAAAACCGTTTAAAACGGTTGCTTTCAAAATTGCTAAGTAGAACTCGGAAGTGTTTTTGGCCAGTTTTAAATCATAAAGACCGAAGATATATAAAGAAAGGAACCAGAACGGGTAAATAAAAATAAAAGCTTCCAGATGCTTTTGCCACATTAAGGAAGCTTCCGTTCCGAATCTTAAAATCAACATTAGCCAAAGAGAAAGAAATAGAAGGCCAACATCAACTAAGAAGAGAAGCATTAACCTTGTTTTTGAAAAAAATTGATTCATAAAATATTATTTAATTTTATATCACCCAGTCCTTTTTGACAAACGAAATTAAGGTCTTTAACACAGAATAATTTTATGATACGATTAAGGAACTAAGCAATAAAATTTATATGAAGAAAATATTTTTTCCTATAATTTTAATAATCTTCAGTTTCTTTGCTTTTTCTGCCCAAGCAGACACGGTTGGTGAAAGCGTTTCTTTTAATGTTCAGGAAAAGTATGACTCGGAGAGAAGAAGTGAAATTTCAGCTACGTATATTGAAAGAACTTCTCTAATCAATTTTTATATAGAGAGCAATTATTGGTCTTCTTTGGATCATAGCGAGCAAAAAGATGTAAAGTCTTCCCTGATAAAATTATCTAATGAATTTAAAGAAAAAACCTATCCTACTTTGACAGGAACTTTCGGTTCTGAATGGAAACCGGGGATTGATGATGACGAGAAGATAACCGTTCTTTTCCATGAAATGAGGGGGGGAGCCAGCGGTTACTTCAATTCCGGGGACCAATACAAAATGATCCAGGTTTCCGACTCAAACGAAAGAGAAATGGTTTATTTAAATCCGAACTTTATAGGGGATGAAAAAATGAATTCTTTTTTGGCTCATGAGTTCATGCATCTTATAACTTTCAATCAAAAGGAAAGAAATCGTAATGTTTCAGAAGAAGTTTGGCTTAACGAAGCCAGGGCAGAATATGTACCGAGCCTTCTTGATTATGAAATCAACAGCATTTTAGAAGAGAGAATAGATACTTTTTCCAGGAATCTCGATAACCCTCTTTGTGAATGGGGAGAGAGAGAAGAAGACTACGGAATTATTAGTGTTTTTATCCATTATTTAGCAGAGCATTACGGAATTGAAATTTTAGTTGATTCATTGAAATCATCCAAAGCTGGAATTGAAAGCATTAATTATGCTTTGGAAAAGAACGGATTTCAGGAAAGATTTAATGACATTTTTACCGATTGGGCTATAACGGTTTTAATTAACGATTGTGAGGTTTCAGAAAAGTACTGTTATGAGAATGAGGACTTAAAAAACTTGAGGATTACTCCCTCTCTCAACCTTATGTCCCTTAACGGGAAGAGCAGTCTGGTTGTCTCAGACAGCATTAAGAATTGGTCTGGAAAATGGTATAAGTTTGCCGGAGGAAAAGGGGATTTGGAAATGATATTTGCCGGAAGTTCTGGAAACATTTACCAGGTTCCTTATGTGATTAATTACCATGACGGAGAGAAAGAAATAGGTTCTTTTGATCTTGACTCTAACCAAAAAGGGGAAATTTCCATTTCCGATTTTGGAACAGATGTTTTATCTGTTACCGTTATTCCTCTTTTACAGACAAAAACGAGTGATTTTTCAAAAGAAGATTCATCTGTTCCTTTTATTATAGAAGCTTCTACCATATCAGAGTCTTCCGTTTCCATTAATTTTGAAAAACCAATCTCTGAAATGGATAGAGAAGAAGTTGAAGGGAAGATAAGCCAAATAGAAAATATTTTAAACCAGCTTAAAGAAAGAATAGCTGAAATTCTCGGGATGGGAGGTGAATCTTCCAAATTCGAGAACAATCTTTATTACGGAGCAAGAAGCGATGAAGTTGAAAGATTGCAACAATTTTTATCGGATCAGGGGGAAGATATTTACCCGGAAGGAATTGTTACAGGGAACTTTCTTTCTCTGACAAAGCAGGCTGTTATTAGATTTCAGGAAAAATATTCGGATGAAATCTTAGAGCCTTTGGGTCTGGAAAAAGGAACGGGATATTTTGGCCCTTCAACGAGAAAAAAAGTAAATGAACTTTTGGGATATTAAATGTTAAAATCTATCAAAGAAGACAAAGAAATGTATTCATTAATTAAAAAAGAGAGGGCTCGGCAAGAGAGCACTCTTAATTTAATTGCCTCTGAAAACTATCCTTCAAAGGCGGTAAGAGAGGCTTTGTCTTCTATTTTCGTTGCCAAGTATTCTGAGGGAAGGCCTCATAAAAGATACTATGCGGGAATGGAAAACGTGGACAAGCTGGAAGAATTAGTTCAAGAGAGAACAAGAAAAGTCTTTTTGAGAAACAAAAAAGGATTTTCTGTTAACGTTCAACCTTATTCGGGAAGCCCCGCCAATTATGCTGTTTTGAGAGCTTTATTAAAGAAAGGGGATAAGGTTATGAGTTTGTCTTTGCCTCACGGAGGGCATTTGAGCCACGGGGCGAAAGTAAGCGTTGCCGGTGGTGAGTTTAAAATCGTTAACTATTTTTTAAACAAAGAAACTCATCTTTTAGATTATAAAGAGATAGAAAAAATAGCAAAGAAAGAAAAACCCAAAATAATAATTGCGGGTTTTTCTGCTTATCCCAGAAAAGTTAACTTCAAAAAATTTAAAGAAATTGCAAAAGGAGTTAACGCTTATCTTTTAGCTGATATTGCCCATATTGCAGGATTAGTAGCGGGCAAAGTTCATCCCAGCCCTTTCCCTTATGCTGATATAGCCACTTTTACAACTCAGAAGACTCTGAGGGGTCCCAGGGGAGCTGTTATTATCTGCAGAAAGGAATTGGAAAAGGAAATATTTTCAAAAGTTTTCCCAGGCCTTCAGGGAGGGCCTCACAATCATACTATTTGTTCCATAGGTGTTGCCATGAAAGAAGCGATGACATCTGAATTTAAAAAATACTCCGGGCAAGTTGTTTCAAATGCCAAAGAGCTTGCCAAGGAATTGAAAAGGTATGATTTTGAATTGGTTTCCGGAGGAACGGATAACCATTTAATTTTAGTTGACCTGACAAACAAAAATATTGCCGGTAAAGAAGCTCAAGAACTTTTAGAAAAATCGGGAATAGTTTGCAACAGAAACACCATTCCTTATGATCCCCGCTCTCCCTTTAATCCTTCCGGAGCTAGACTGGGAACGCCGGCTTTAACTACCAGGGGGATGAAAGAAAAAGAAATGAAGAAAGTCGCTTTTTGGATAAATGAAGTTATCTCAAATTCCAAATCTTCTTTGAAAGTGAAAAAAGAGATTGAAAAGTTCTGTAAAAAATATCCCATAAAATGAAAAAGATAATAGACGGGAGAAAACTTTCAGAAGAAGTAATCTCAAAATTAAAGACAAAAAAGCTCAAAAAATTGGGTGTTGTTTTGGTAGGAGAAAACAAAGCTTCCCAGTCTTTTATAAAGCAAAAAGAAAAAGCTTGTCAGAAAGCGGGAATTGGCTTTGAGCTTTTCAAATTTTCTTCAAACATAAAAGAAGAGAAATTAAAAAAAGAGGTTTTAAAAATATCAAAAAGGAAAGATGTCTCAGGTTTAATAATACAGCTTCCCTTGCCAAAGAAAATAAAGGAAGAAGAAGTCTTAAGCCTTATTCCAAAAGAAAAAGATGTTGATGCTTTATCAAGCGATTCTTTGGGAGAATTTTACCAGGGAAATTTTAACATTCTTCCCCCAACAGTTAAAGCCGTTTCTTTTGTTTTAAAGAAATTAAAAACAAAAGTTAAAGGGAAAAACGTTGTCTTAGTTGGATCAGGGAAATTAGTTGGGAGGCCTTTAAGTATTTGGTTTTCTGGGAAAGGAGCAACAGTTGTTTTAATAAATGAGTTTTCAAAAGACATTTCTTCTTTCACTAAAAAAGCCGATATTTTAATTTCTGGGACAGGAAAGCCGAATTTAATCAAGGGGAATATGATTAAAAAAGGAGTTATTCTAATTGATTTTGGGTTTAAAAATGGGAAAGGGGATATTGACTTTAAAAGCGCTTTTGAAAAAGCTTCTTTTATCTCACCAGTTCCCGGGGGCATGGGGCCTTTAACGGTTGCTATGATTTTGGAAAATTTAGTTGACTTAAAAAACGAATGAAAAAACCGAAAGTCTCTGTTATCGTTCCCTGCTATAACGAAGAAAAATT
>CAZBVF010000008.1:0-19955 GCA_964495335.1 uncultured Candidatus Saccharibacteria bacterium | reverse complement strand
GGAAGAATTGAAAGAGGATTAATAAAGCCTAATGAAGAAGTTGAAATAGTCGGTATTAAAGACACTACTAAGACTATTGCTGTGAGCATTGAGATGTTTAACAAGATGCTGGATGAAGGACAGGCCGGAGATAACGTCGGAATATTGTTGAGAGGAACAAAGAAAGAAGAAATAGAAAGAGGTCAGGTTTTGGCAAAGCCGGGATCTATCACTCCTCATACTGAATTTGAATGTGAAGTTTACGTATTAACCAAAGAAGAAGGAGGTCGTCACACACCTTTCTTCACGGGATACAAACCCCAGTTTTATTTCAGAACGACTGATATTACTGCTGAAGTTAGCTTGCCTGAAGGAACGGAAATGGTTATGCCCGGTGATACAGTAAACTTAAAAGTGAAGCTTATGGCTCCTATTGCAATGGAAGAAAAACAGAAGTTTGCTGTCAGAGAAGGAGGTAAAACTGTCGGAGCAGGGCTGGTAACAAAAGTAATAAAGTAAATTTGTATTTCATTTCTGTTTAAGAAATGTTCAAAAAAGGAATAGATGTCTCCCCAAAAGAAAGTATCAGAAGAAAAAGAAGTTAAATCAAAACTTCGAATAAAATTGAGGTCTTATGACCACAAGCTTATTGATAATAGCGCAAAGCAAATTATTGATACGGCTTTGCGTTATGGAGCAGAAATTGTCGGACCTATTCCTCTCCCGACAGAGATTAGGAAATATACAGTGAATAGGTCAACTTTTGTGCACAAAGACAGCAGAGAACAGTTTGAAATGAGAGTCCACAAGAGACTGCTTGAAATTACAAATCCAGATCCTAAGATAATTGACGCATTGACCAATTTGAATTTGCCCGCGGGAGTTGATATCGAGATAAAAATGTAGAGTTTGAAGAAAGAGAATTTCTTTCTTTAAATAGGTTGATTGGTTAAAATATTATGATAAAATCTTTGAACGCTTTTAAAATTTAAGGATTGAAATAAAAAGTTGCCTTTTGAAAGCTGGGCAATAGCCCAGCTTTTCATTGAAAGAGATTATGAAATTTATAATAGGAAGAAAATTAGGAATGTCCCAAATTTTTGATGAAGAAGGAAAGATAATTCCGATAACTTTGATTGAGGCCGGTCCGTGCGAAGTTGTTCAGATAAAAAATAAAGAAAAAGACGGTTACGAATCTTTCCAGCTTGGATTTGAGAAGAAAGAAAAAAAGATAAAAAAAACGGAAACGAAAAAACCGTTTAAGGTTTTGAGAGAGTTTAAAGATGGGGAAGAATTAAAGGTGGGAGATAAAATAGATGTTTCTTCTTTTAAAGAAGGAGAAAAAGTTAAGATTTCCGGGATAACCAAAGGAAAAGGATTTCAGGGAGGAGTAAAAAGATGGGGTTTTGCAGGAAAAGGAGCCAGTCACGGAGTAAAGCATGATCATAGAAGAATAGGATCTGTGGGAGGTGCTTATCCTCAGAGAGTGGTGAAGGGAAAGAAAATGCCGGGAAGAATGGGATATGAAAGAATGACGGTTAAAAATTTAAAGATTGTTAAAATTGATCCCGATAATAATTTAATTTCTGTTAAAGGAGCTGTTCCAGGAAGAAGAGGCACTCTTCTTGAGATTAAAGAATAATATGTTTTTAAAAACTTACGACAAAAAAGGAAAAGAGGGCAGTAAGACGAGAGTAAAATCGGAAGTTTTCGGATTGGATCCAAAACCTGAATTGATAAGGCAAGTTGTTCTTTCTCAAAGATCGAACAGAAGGATAAAAATTGCCCATGCTAAAGACAGGTCGGAAGTAAGAGGTGGTGGAAGAAAGCCTCATAGGCAGAAAGGAACGGGAAGAGCAAGAGCAGGAAGTAATCGTTCTCCTTTATGGAAAGGAGGAGGAGTGACTTTCGGGCCCTTAAATCTTAGAAATTTTAAAAAGTCAATACCAAAGAAAATAAGGAGAAAAGCATTGCTTCAGGTTCTTTCTGCAAAAGCAAAAGAAGACTTGGTTATAGTCTTGGAATCTCTTTCTTTTGAAAAACCAAAGACAAATCAAGCCTCTGAAATTATTAAAAACCTTTCTTTGGATAAAAAAAGCTTTCTTTTGGCTTTGCCGGATTTAAATAAGAATTTGATTATGTCTTTTAATAATATTCCGAACGGAAAAACTATTCAGGCAAGAGAGTTAAATGCCATTGATTTGCTTTCTTTCAAGTATTTAATATTAACGAAGGATTCAATTAAGGCAATTGAAGATACTTTTTTGAATAAAGAAGAAAACAAAAAGGAAGAATAATATGCCAATAAGCAATATTTTTAAAAAGAAAAAGGAAGAAAAGAAAGATTCTGAAAAGAAAAAAGAGAAGCCGGAGATAAAAAAAACAAGAGAGAAGAAACATTCAATTTCTTCTTCTGAAATTTTGAATTCTGCTCATGTTACGGAGAAAGCAACCGATCTTACAAAAAAAAGACAATATGTTTTTAATGTTTCTCCTGGAGCTAACAAGACAGAGATAAAAAGGGCCGTGGAGGATGTTTATGGAGTTGACGTTGAATCGGTGAGAACAATTAAAGTTCCGGGAAGAGAAAGAAGATTGGGCAGGCATAAGGGATGGAAGAGCGGTTATAAAAAAGCGATTGTAAAGGTTGCCGAAGGCCAAGAGATAGAAATTCTTCCAAAGTAATTAAATTTGTGTAATTATGAAAAAGTACAATCCTAAAACACCGGGAAGGAGAGGGATGATCAAAGAAGATTTTTCCATGCTTACGAAAAAAAAGAAGCCTGAAAAGAGCCTTCTTGTTTCGTTGAAAAAGAAATCAGGAAGAGGGAGAAGTGGCAGGATTACAGTAAGACATAAAGGAGGGGGTGCAAAAAAACTTTATAGGATTGTAAGCTTTGGACAGGAAAAAATGGATATGTCCGCCAAAGTGATAAGTTTGGAGTATGATCCTTACAGGACTTCCTTTATAATGCTTTTAGAATATGAAGACGGCCAGAAAGCTTACAGAATAATGCCCCAAGGCGTGAAAGTTGGAGATACGATTTTATGCTCTGAAAAATGTCAGATAAAAGATGGAAATAGAATGAAGCTCAAAAACATTCCGGTTGGAACAATGGTTTACAATGTTGAGCTTGAACCAGGGAAAGGAGGAAAATTAGTCAGAGGCGCGGGTTCAGCAGCAAAAGTTCTCAGCAACGAAGGTAAATATGTTCATTTAGTTCTTCCTTCATCGGAAGTTAGAAAGATTAAGAATGATTGTTTTGCCTCTATTGGTTTTATTTCAAGACAAGAGCACAAATATATTAAACTCGGTAAGGCCGGCAAGAGCAGATATAGGGGAATAAGGCCTACTGTCAGGGGTTCTGCTATGAATGTTGTAGATCATCCTCACGGAGGAGGGGAAGGAAAAGCTCCTATTGGAATGCCTCATCCCAAGACTCCATGGGGAAAACCTGCATTGGGGGTCAGAACAAGAAGGAAAAAAAGAGAAGATAAATTTATAATTAAAAGAAGAAAAAAGAAAAAATAAAATGGCTAGATCTGCAAAAAAAGGTCCTTTCGTGGACGAAAACTTAATAAAGAAAGTTAAAGAGGCCGGAGACAAGAAGGCAATTATAAAAACTTGGAGCCGCCATTCTGTGATAAGTCCTGAAATGATCGGGTTTACCTTTGGAGTTTATAACGGAAAAGAACACATTCCCGTTCAAATAAATGAGGACATGGTAGGTCATAAACTGGGAGAATTTTCTCCAACCACTAAGTTTTCAAGGCACGGAGGGAAAATGCAAAAAGAAATTGAAAAGAAAGGCAGTAAATAATTATTATGAAAGTTGTTGCTAAATTGAAAAATTTGAGAATAGCTCCGAGAAAGGTAAGATTGGTTACCGAGACGATAAAAGGGAAAAACCTGGATGAAGCCAGGAGCCAATTGAAGTTTACCGTAAAAGGATCATCAAGGCCCTTGTTAAAGCTTTTGAATTCTGCTGCCGCTAACGCTGAAAATAATTTTCAGCTTAATACTTCAAATCTTTATATCTGGAGGGTTACGGTTGATGAAGGCCCCAAATACAAGAGATGGATGCCCAGAGCCATGGGAAGAGCTACTGAAATTCAGAAAAAAACATCTCACATTACTTTAATATTAGAAGAAATAGAAGAAGGAAAAAAGAAAATTAAGAAAAAGGTTTCTGAAAGCAATAAAACAGATAAAAAAAGAAAATCTTTCAAACCAAAGAAGCCGAGGAAAGAAATAGATGATAAAATTAAAAAGCCTCAAATAAGAAAAGGAGGCGATAAAATATTTAGAAGAAAATCAATTTAATTTATGTCTCATAAAGTTCACCCAAAAGCATTTAGAATAAAGGAAATGTCCGACTGGCAAAGCGTAGGATTTTATAATAAAAACATTCCCAAATACCTTGAGGAAGATTTTCATATCAGGGAAATATTAGGAGAAAAGCTGAAAGATTGCGGAATAGAAGAAATAAAGATAGAAAGGTTTGCCGACAAACTGAACATTGTCATAGCAAGCTCAAGGCCAGGGTTAGTTATAGGAAGAGGGGGCTCGGGAATAGAAGAGACCAAAAAGTACTTGCAAAAAGAACTTTTAAGAAGACTTAAAAAAAGAGGTAAGGCTGGATTTCCCACAATAAAAATTGAAATTAAGGAAATAAGAGATATTTGGGCGAATCCCTATTTGGTTGCTGAATGGGTGGCTCAAAGACTTCAGAAGAGAATGAATCACAGGAAGGTAATGAAACAGGCTTTGTCTAAAATATCAAGCATGAAAAATGTAAAAGGATCAAGAATAGAATTATCGGGAAGGCTTAACGGTGCTGAAATTTCAAGAAGAGAATGGTTAAAGCAGGGGAATCTTCCTCGCCAGACAATTAGATCTGACATTAGATATGCTTTTGGTGAGGCCCGTTGCTCTTACGGAGTGATAGGGATTAAGGTTTGGATATATATGGGAGAGAAGTTTGAAAATAAAGAAGAAAAATAATTTATGCTTTTTCCCAAAAAAACAAAACATAGAAAATGGCACAAGGGAAGATCAAGAGAAAAGGGATTGGAAAGACAAGGAACAGAAATTTCTTTTGGTTCTTTTGGATTGAAAGCCATGGGATGGAAATGGGTTGATTCAAGACAGGTTGAAGCTTCCAGAAGGTGTATTATTAGATATTTGAGAAAAGGAGGAAAGCTTTGGATAAGAATATTTCCCGACAAACCCGTCACAAGAAAAGGAACGGAAGTTCCTATGGGAGGAGGAAAAGGATCCGTTTCCCATTATGTTTTTTCGGTGAAACCGGGTCGTATTCTTTTTGAACTTGAAGGAGTTAGCGAAGAAATAGCAAGAAAAGCTTTCAGAGAAGCTTCGGATAAACTTCCTCTTAAAACCAAATTTATTAAAAGATAGTTTATGAAAATAACGGAAATTCGCCAAAAATCAGAAAAAGACCTTCAGGACCTTCTTTCGGCAAGAAAAGAAAAGCTTCGCTCTTTAAAGTTTGACTTATCTTCCGGAAAGGTTAAGAATGTTAAAGAGATAAGGGAAGTTAAAAAAGATATCGCTCAAATATTAACGGTAATAAATTCTAAAAATAATTAGAAATTTAATTTTATGGCAAAGAAACAATTAATCGGTAAAGTATCTTCGGATAAAATGAAAAAAACGGTTACCGTTCAGGTAGAGCGTATTAAAGAGCATTCCAAATACAGAAGAAGGTATAAGATCCATACAAAATATAAGGCTCACGACGAAAAAGAAGAATGTAAAATAGGAGATACCGTTTTAATTGAAGAATCTATTCCTTTGAGTAAAGATAAAAGATGGAAAGTCGTGAAGATAATTGAAAAACCGGAAGTTATTCCGGAAAAAGAGTAACATGATTCAACCACAGACAATATTAAAAGTAGCCGATAATACGGGAGCGAAGATTATCCAGTGTTTTAAGGTAATTGGCGGGAGTAGAAGAAGATATGCCCAAATAGGGGATGTTATTGTTGCTTCGGTCAAGGTGGCCGAACCCAGGAAGATTGTCAAAAAGCATGATGTTGTAAGAGCTGTGGTTGTAAGGCAAAAGAAAGAATATCGAAGGCAGGACGGAACATATATTCGCTTTGGTGATAATGCTGCAGTTATTCTTGAGGGAAAAACCAAAAATCCGAGAGGAAATAGAATTTCGGGCCCCATCCCCAGAGAATTAAAAGAAAAAGGGTTTGACAAGATTACGGGGTTTGCTCAAGAATTAATATAATTATGAAAATCAGAAAAAACGATAAAGTTTTAATAATTTCCGGCAAAGACAAAGGGAGAAAAGGAAAAGTTATTGAAGCTTTTCCTTCGAGCGGATTTGTTGTAGTCGAGGGAATGAATATGATTAAAAAACACATTCGTCCCAAAAAATCCGGGGAAAAAGGCCAAGTTGTCCAATTGCCTTCCAAAATTAATTCTTCCAACGTTAAAGTTATTTGCAAAAATTGCAATAAGCCCACTCGGATAGGATATCAAATTTCTCCCGGTAAAGGAGGAAAAAAGGTTAGGATTTGTAAAAATTGTGGCAAAGAAATATAATTATGATTCTTTTAAGAGAAAAATACAAAAAAGAAGTTATTCCTGCTATGATAGAGAAGTTCGGTTACAAAAATTCTTTCGCGGTTCCAAAGATAGAAAAAGTAGTTGTTAATTCGGGAATGGGAAAAATGATAAACGATAAAAGCGGCAAAGAGAAAGAAAGAACTATTGAAAATATCCTAAATGATTTAACTATGATTTGCGGACAGAGAGCAGTTCAGACCAAAGCCAAAAAATCAATTGCCAGTTTTAGTATTAGAGAGGGCGTGCCGGTTGGAGCAAAGGTTACTCTGAGAGGTCAAAAAATGTATGATTTTCTGGGAAGACTTATTCATATTGCCCTTCCGAGATCAAGGGATTTCAGAGGCATTAACGAAAAATCAATTGATGATAATGGCAACTTGACGGTTGGGATTAAAGAACATCTTTATTTTCCCGAAGTTTCTCCGGAAAAAGCAAAGCTTATATTCGGATTAGAGGTTACCGCCAAAACAACTGCTAAAAATAAAGAAGAGGGACTGGAGCTTTTCAAACTGCTCGGGTTTCCGATAAAATCTTAAATTATGGCAACAAAAGCTCAAATTTCAAAATCAAATAAAAAACCAAAATATTCAACCAGAACCGTTCGAAGATGTTTTAAGTGCGGAAGAAAAAGAGGGTATATGAGAGATTTTGGATTATGCAGAATTTGTTTTAGAGAAATGGCAAATAAAGGTCAAATTCCGGGAATTAAGAAATCAAGTTGGTAAAATTATGACTTCAATCTCTGATGCTTTAACCAGAATAAGGAATGCTCAAGCTGTTGAGAAAGAATCTGTTTCTGTTCCTTTCTCTAATTTTGTTTTTGACATAGCTAAAGTTTTAAAAAAGGAGGGATTTGTAGGAGAGCTTAAAAAGAAAGGCAAGCAACCAAAAAAAGAGCTTATTATTTCTTTGAAATATCAAGAAGGAGATCCTTTTATTTCTTCTTTAAAAATGGTATCAAAACCTGGACAGCGTATTTATAAAGGATGCAAAGATTTAAGAAAGGTCAAAGGAGGAAGGGGAATTTTTGTGATTTCCACTTCCCAAGGAGTTATGTCTGACAGAGAGGCCAGGAAAAAGAAGGCCGGCGGGGAAATAATTTGTGAAGTTTGGTAATATTATGTCAAGATTAGGTAAAAAACCAATATTAATACCAGAAAATGTTGAAGTTAAAATTGATGGCCAGAAAGTTTTTGTAAAAGGCCCTAAAGGGGAATTGTCTTGTGAGATAAGGCCTGAAATTAAAATTGAGGAAAAAGAAGGAAAAATATTTTCCAGTATTGAAAAAGACACCAGAAAGTCTAATGCTTTCTGGGGATTGAGCAGAAGCTTAATTTTTAATATGATCGAAGGAGTAACCAAGGGCTTTGAAAAAAGACTGGAACTTATCGGAGTGGGATACAGAGTGAGCATGGAAGGAGAAGAACTTGTTTTGAAAGTAGGATTCAGCCATTTAGTGAAGATAAAACCTCCCGAAGGCATAAATATTTCTGTTGAAAAAAATACAATAATAGTTTCCGGCATAGATAAACAAAAAGTGGGCTTGACTGCAGCAAAGATAAGGAAAATAAAGCCCTGTGAGCCCTATAAAGGAAAAGGGATTAAATATGTAGGGGAAATTATCAGAAGAAAGGTTGGTAAAAAAGCGGCAGGAGCCGAATAAGGATTATGTTAGAAAAAAAGGAAAAAAGAAATATTCGACACAGAAGAGTAAGAGCAAAAGTTTCCGGAACAAAAGAAGTTCCCCGTCTTTGTGTTTTCAAATCCAATAATCATATTTATGCTCAATTAATTGATGATGAAAAAGGTTACACTTTAGCTTCAGCAAATGACGAAAAAGGTGAAAAAAAATCAAAAACTGAAAGAGCAAAGGACGTCGGGCAGGATATTGCCAAAAAGGCAATCGAGTTGAAAATTAAAAAAGTTGTTTTTGACAGAGGAGGGTATAAATATCATGGAAGAGTAAAATCACTTGCTGAAGGAGCAAGAGAAGGAGGATTAAAATTTTAATTATATGATTCAGAGAGAAAACAGGAGAAAATTTAAAAAAGAAGAGAAAAAAGACGATTTTGATTCGAGACTTTTGGATTTGGCCAGAGTTGCCCACACCAGAGCAGGGGGAAGGAAAATAGGATTTAGAGCGGTTATGGTGAGCGGGGACAAAAAAGGAAAAATTGGAGTGGGAGTTTCCACGGGAAGAGACGTTGCTTTGGCAATAGAAAAAGCAACAAAAGCTTCAAAGAAGAATTTAATAGATGTTCCAATGGTTGAAGGAACTATTCCCCACGATGTTTTTGCTAAATTTAAGTCAGCCAAAGTTCTCTTAAGACCCCAAAGAAAAGGGAGAGGTCTTGTGGCCGGAGGAGTGGTTAGAACTATTTGTGAGCTGTCGGGAATAGAAAATGTTTCTTCAAAAATTGTAGGGAGAACAGGGAATAAGCTTAATAATGCCCAGGCGACAATTAAAGCCTTGAAAAAGCTCAAGAATTAAATTTATGCAGATTCACAACATAGAAAAAACAAAAAAAGAAAAAAAGAGAAGAATTGGCAGGGGAGGAAAGAGAGGAACTTATTCCGGAAGAGGCCAGAAGGGTCAAAAATCCAGAGCGGGAAGGAAAATGGAACCTATTATCAGAGGACTGATTAAGAAGTATCATAAGCTGAGGGGCTATAATTTTAATGTTCAAAGAGTTAAAATAAGAATTATTAATCTTGATATTTTGGAAAACAATTTTAATCCCGAAGATGAAATTTCTCCAAAGTCTTTAATGGAGAAAGGATTAACAAGAAGAATAAAGGGGAAAATTCCCAAAATAAAAATATTAGGAAAAGGAGAATTAACCAAACCTTTCTCTATTAAAAGATGTCTTGTCTCCGATTCTGCCAAAGAGAAAATAGAGAAAGCAGGAGGGAAGATTATTAAAGAGTTAAAATAATGTGGTACGAAAAAATCATTCAAGTTTTTAAAATAAAAGAATTGAGGAATAAAATCCTTTTTGTTTTCGCGATGTTGACTGTCTTCAGACTGATGGCCAATATTCCTATCCCCGGAATAAGCATTGAAAACATTAAGGAGTTTTTTGATCAGTTTCAAATGTTCGGACTATTGAATATGTTTACAGGAGGAAGTCTTGAGCAACTTTCCATAGTTATGCTCGGTTTGGGTCCTTACATTACAGGAATGATTATAATGCAGCTTTTAACAATGATATTCCCTCAGCTTGAGAAAATGTACAAAGAAGAAGGGGAAGAGGGCAAACAGAAATTTAATCAATACGGAAGAATGCTTACCATTCCTTTGGCAATAGTTCAAAGTTATGCCATGCTTAATCTTCTTCAAAGCCAGGGAGCTATTGGAAATATTTCTCCCATGGTGATGGTTTCTTCCATTATTACGGTTACGGCTGGTACGGTATTTTTAATGTGGTTGGGAGAGTTGATTTCAGAAAAAGGAATCGGTAATGGTGTTTCCCTTTTAATTTTTGCGGGCATTATCTCTAGATTTCCTGCAAATATGGGGCAGGCCTTGGTAAACTGGGATCCCGAGCAAATACCTTCTTATGCTATATTTTTAGTTATGGCTTTGGTCGTTATCTCTTGCGTTGTTTTAATAAATGAAGGGAAAAGAAATATTCCTGTTTCTTACGCTAAAAGAGTAAAGGGAAGAAAAATGTATGGAGGTGTTTCAACTTATCTTCCTTTAAGTATTAATCCTGCGGGAGTTATTCCTATTATTTTTGCTCTGTCTATTACAATGATTCCGGGTATGCTTGCTAATTTTCTCTCTGGATCCGGAGGAATAGTAGGAAATATAGCTCAAAGCATAAGTAATATTTTTGAAAATGCCTGGTTTTACGGAATTTTCTATTTTGTTCTTGTTTTCCTTTTCACTTATTTTTATACTGCTGTGACTTTTGATCCCGATGCTATTTCCAGCAATCTTCAAAAAATGGGAGGATTTATTCCCGGAGTCCGTCCCGGGAAATCTACAGCTCAATTTATATCATATATATTAAACAGAGTTCTTTTAGTCGGGGCATTGTTTTTAGGAAGCATAGCAGTTATGCCTTCTGTAGTGGGAGGAATTACCGGAATTACCGTATTCAGCTTCTTTATAGGAGGAACTTCTCTCTTGATTATGGTTTCTGTAGTCTTGGAAAGCATGAGGCAAATTAATGCCCAGCTTCAAATGAGAGAATATGAGACTTTCTAAGAAAAATAATTTACCGAAGAAAGCAGTTATTCTTTTTGGTCCTCCGGGAGCAGGAAAAGGAACTCAAGCCAGCCTTTTGGCTGCCAAATACAGCTTTTATTACTTGGAAACAAGCGAGATTTTGGAAGAGAGCTTTAGCAATCCTGACACTGATTTTATAAAAATAGAAGGAGAGAAGTATTATTTTAAAAAGCAAAAAAAATTATGGGAAGAGGGTCTTTTGTGCGACCCTCCTTTTGTTTCCTTTTTGATAAAAAAGAAAATAAAAGAAATATTTGGGAAAAAAGAATCTTTAGTTTTGGCCGGATCTCCCAGGAGCGTTTATGAAGGGAAAGCTATCGTTCCTTTGTTGAAAAAACTTTATGGAAGAGAAAACATTAAAATTATTTTATTAAACCTTAGCGCTGAGAGATCTGTTTTCAGAAATAGTCATCGAAGGATATGCAATCTTTTCCGCCACCCTATTTTATACAATGAAGAAACTGAAAAGATTACCAGATGCCCTTTGGACGGATCGGCTTTGAATAAGAGAAAGAGTATTGACGACCCCAAAGTTATAAAAGTGAGATTGAAAGAATACAAAGAAAGGACTCTTCCTTTGGTTAATTATTTTGAGAAAAACAGCTTGGAGGTTGAAAGAATCTCCGGGGCAGGATCTCCGGCTGAAGTCTTTGAACAAATTATAAAATTAATAAATGATTAAGATAAAAAGTCCAGAGGAGATTAAAATAATGGCAGAGGGAGGAAAAATCTTAGCAAACATTTTAGAAGAGATCAGAAAAAAAGCTTCTCCGGGAGTTTCCACCGAAGAACTTGAATCACTCGCTCTCAAATTAACACTTTCTCATAAAGTAGAATGCTCTTTCAAGGGATTCGGAGGATATCCTAATTGTCTTTGCACTTCCGTTAACGAAGAGATTGTTCACGCTGTTCCTTCTAAAAGAATTTTAAAAGAGGGAGATGTTTTATCTCTTGATTTTGGGGTTAAGTATAAGGGCTTTCATTCTGATATGGCTCTTACAATTCCAATAGGGGAAGTTTCCTCGGATCTGAAAAGACTTATTAAAGTAACTAAGAAAGCTTTAAAAAGAGGGATAAGAAATGTTAGGCCCGGTAATACGGTTGGGGATATAGGAAATTCTATTGAAAGATATGTTGAAAGCCAAGGATTAGGATTGGTGAAAGATCTTTGCGGACATGGTATCGGTAAGGAATTACATGAAGACCCCCAAATTTTAAATTATGGAAAAAGACACAAAGGGCAAGAATTGAAGGAAGGAATGGTTATTTGTATAGAGCCTATGGTTACTATGGGAGAGGGTAAAATTAAAAAAGGTCCGGACGGATATTCTTTTGTAACAAAAGACGGTTCTTTTTCTGCTCACTTTGAACATATGATGGTGATTACCTCAAGAGGCTGTCGGGTTCTAACGGAAATTTAATATTTAAGTTATTAACAAGTTCCTTCTCTGGAGGGATTTTTTCTTTATGTTAAAATAAAGCAATGAAAAAACAAATTTATTTATCTGTTATAATACCCGCTTACAATGAGGAAAAAAGAATTCCTAACACTTTAAGGGATATTTACAAATATCTCTCTTCTCAAGATTATTCTTTTGAGATTTTGGTTGTTAGCGATGGTTCTACGGATAAAACGGTTGAGGTTGTAGAAAAAATGGCTTTGGAAGAAATGGAGGAATTGAGAGTTTTGGATTTTAAAAATAATTATGGGAAAGGATACGGAGTTAAGGTTGGAATGCTGGAGTCAAAGGGTAAATACAGGCTTTTCACAGACGCTGACAATTCTACTTCAATTGATCAGGCTGAGAAAATGTTCCCTTGGTTTGAAAAGGGGTATGACGTTGTGGTTGGTTCCAGAGATATAAAAGGAGCCGTACTTGATCCGCCCCAACCCTTCACGAGGAGATTTGTGGGTTCTGTTTTTAGATTTTTAACTCATTTAATATGCGGGACTTGGGAAGTTCAAGATAGCCAATGCGGATTTAAAGCTTTAACTGAAAAAGCAGCTGAGGATATTTTTCCCAAGTGTACCATAAACAAATTTGCATTTGATCCCGAAATTCTCGTTTTGGCAAAAAAAATGGGTTATAAGGTAAAAGAAATTCCTATTCACTGGAAAAATGATTTAGATAGCAAGGTAAAATTAAAAAGTGTCTTTAAGATGTTCTGCGATCTTCTCAGAATTAGGTGGAACATAATAAAAGGAATATATAATTAAATTTTATGGAAGAATTATCATCAGAACTCAGGTATGATTTAATTTCAAAAAATTGGGTTGTTGTGGCAACGGGCAGGGGAAAGAGACCGGAGTCTTTCAAGAAGAAAAAAGGGAAAAAAGAAAAAAATTCTTTTTGTCCTTTTTGCAAATTAAAGAAAGAAGAAAAGCCTGTTCTTATTTTCAATAAAGGGAAAAAGGTTTCTCTAGATAATTTTTCGGGTAAATGGACAACGGTAGTTGTTCCCAATAAATATCCTGCTTTTTCTCCGGGGATTAATCTTGATAAAAAAAAGGAAGGTGAATTTTATCAAAAAATGAATGCTCTCGGGCATCACGAGGTAGTGGTGACAAAAAGCCATGAAAAATCCTTGGCTCTTCTTAAGGTGGAAGAGATTAAAGAAGTTTTTGACGCTTACCAGGAAAGATATCTTTCTTTAATGGACAAACCTTTCGTTAAGCATGTCTTTATTTTTCATAATCACGGCAAAGAAGCCGGAGCCTCTCTTGCCCATCCTCATTCTCAAATTGTTACCACTCCTTTAGTGGATATAGACTTGGGCAGGGCTCTGGCTAATGCGAGAAAATATTATTACAAATCAAAAGGAAAATGCATCTATTGTGAAATGAACAAGTGGGAGAAGAAAGTCGGGAAAAGAATTATATTTGAAAACAAGCACTTTATAGCTCTTTGTCCTTTTGCTTCCAAATCTTCCTTCCAGGTTATAATCTCTCCTAAAAAACATCTTGCTTATTTTGAGAAAATAACAGAAAGAGAAAAACAAAGTTTAGCTGAAGCATTTAAGGAAGTTTTAAGAAAGCTTTACAAGGGTCTGGGAGATCCTTCTTATAATTTTTATATTCATGCTGCTCCCTCTGATGGAGCCGAATATCCTTTTTATCATTGGCACTGGACCATACTTCCCAAAACCTCCACCTGGGCAGGTTTTGAATTGGGGGCTCAAATGGAAGTTCTAACCGTTTCACCGGAGCAAGCAGCAGAATACCTTAAAAAACAATGATTCCCGAGTTAAAAACTTTTTTAGTTGCCATGTCACCGATTGTTGAGCTAAGAGGATCCATACCCCTTGCCTTAATTGTTTACGGTCTCCCTGTTTGGTCTGCTTATTTCTTTTCTGTTTTGGGAAATCTTGTTCCTCTCGTTGTGATTGGATCTCTTCTCGGTCCCGTATCTCAGTTTTTGAGCAGAAAAATCTCTTTTTTTAAAAATCTTTTTGAATTTATTTTCAGCAGAACCCGAAAAAGACATATTGAAAAATTTAGAAAGTGGGAAGATTTTGCCTTGATTCTTTTGGTAGCCATTCCTCTTCCCTTCACGGGAGTCTGGACGGGAACAATAGCAGCCTTTGTTTTTGGAGTTCCTTTTAAAAGATCTTTTCCTCTGATTACTTTTGGCTGTCTAATAGCAGGTTTTATTGTTACTTTTTTAACTTTAGGAGCTGGATATTTTTTCTAAAAACATATGAAATATTTAATCGTTGCCAATTGGAAAATGAACCCTGTTTCTCTTAAATCAGCTGAAAGAATTTTAGATTCGGTTGTTAAGAAAAATAACAAATTAACAAAAACTGATGTTGTTATTTGTCCTCCTTTTTTGTATATTCCTTTTTTAAAAAAAGATTTTAAAATTGGAGCTCAAAATTGTTTTTCGGAAAAAGAAGGTTCTTTTACCGGGGAAATTTCTCCTTTTCAGCTTCGGGATATGAATTGTGATTATGTAATTTTGGGTCATTCGGAAAGAAGAAAATACTTTAAAGAAACTGATGAATTAATTAACGATAAAATTAAAGAGTCTTTGAAGTCAAAACTAATTCCCATTGTTTGTGTTGGGGAAGGAAAAGAGGAAAGAAAGAGGGGAAAAGCTTTCTCTTTTGTGGAAAGTCAGGTTAGCAAATGCCTTGCCGGTCTTTCAAAAAAAGAAGCAAAAAAGATTGTCTTTGCTTATGAGCCTGTTTGGGCTATTGGCTCGGGAAATCCTGCTTCTTTCAAGGACGCTGAAGAAATGAGGATTTGCATCCAAAAAGTGTTTTTAAAAACTTTTGATATTTCTCCAAAGATTATTTACGGGGGAAGTGTTGACGTTGATAATGCTTCCGGTTATTTGGAAGAAGCCGGATTTAAGGGTCTTTTAATAGGAGGAGCTTCTCTTGATAAAAGGTTTTCTGAGATATTGAGGATTTTGAATTGAGTTTGACTTTTTTATTTTCTCTTTCTATATTTGAATCATATGAATATATTTCTTGAAGGTTTTTTTTATAATCCGACCTGCGGCAATATTTCTTTTGAGGAAGTATCAAAAGAAATTATGAAATATATATCGGATCATCCGGGAAGCTTTTATGACATTGTCGTTGGATGTGACTCTTCTTCAAAGGAAACTCCCAGCTTTCCTGTGGTTGTGGTTGTTTTGAGGAAAGGATTCGGAGGTAGATTTTTCCTTAAAAGAATAAGCTATGGGGAAAGAATTTTTCATTCCTGGAAAGAAAGAATATTAGAAGAAGTTTATCTTTCCTGCCAGCTTGCTCTTGTTTTAAGAGAGAAAATAGAAGAAAAGATTGTTTTTTCTGACAGTTCTTTAAATTATCAGTTTAAATATATCCATGCTGATATTGGAGAGAATGGTCAGACCAAGGATATGGTCAAAGAGGTCGTTGGATTAATCAAAGGAAATGGCTTTGAAGCTAAAATTAAGCCGAATTCTTGCGCTGCTTCGAATGTTGCTGACAGGTTTTCTTAAATATGAATTTTTCGGAAACTGTTAATTTATTTAAAGAAAAAGTTAAAGATCCTTCGGAAGTAAAAATTGGCATTGCTCTTTCCGGAGGAGTTGACTCTTCTGTTTGTGCTGCCCTTTTAAAAAGGGCAGGCTTTAAAGTGAAGGCTTTTTTTCTTGACTTGTACGACTCTGATTTTTTTAATGATTCTTTTTCCGGGGCAAAAGAAATTTCTAAAAAATTGGAAATTCCATTTTTCAGAATAGACGCAAGAAAAGAATTTAAAAAGGAAGTAATAAATTATTTTTTATCGGAACTTAAAAAAGGAAGAACTCCTAATCCTTGCGTTGTTTGCAATGAAAAGATTAAGGCAAGGCTTTTAATAAAAGAGATTCTAAATCAAGGAATGGATTTTTTAGCTACCGGGCATTATGTGAAAAAAGAGAAAGAAGATTTGTTTAAAATTTTAAGAGGGGAGGACAAAACAAGAGATCAGAGCTATTTTCTTTGGAAACTTTCCCAAAGAATGCTCTCTAAACTTCTTTTCCCTTTAGGACATTTAAAAAAAGAAGATGTTTTAAAAGAAGCAAAAAAGGAAGGTCTTTTAAATAGAAGAAAAGAATCAAGGGAAATTTGTTTTATTGAAGATAATTTTGAAAGCTTTACTTCTCAATTTTTGGAAATCAGAAAAGGGCCGATAGTTAATAAAAAAGGAAAGTATTTGGGAGAACATAAAGGACTTCCTTTTTATACAATCGGACAAAGAAAAAGAATAGGATTGTCGGGAGGGCCTTACTATGTTTTGGAAAAAAATTTAGAAGATAATTCATTGATTATTACTAAAAATAAAAAAGATTTGCTTCGAAAAAAAATATTTTGCTCTCAGTTGAATTGGATTTCGGGTAAAAAACCTTCTTTTCCTTTAAAAGTTAAGATAAAAACACGATACACTCAGGATCTTTTTCCTGCGACTTTGAAGGGGACAGAGGTTGTCTTTGGCAAAAAACAGAAAGTTATAGCTCCGGGCCAGTCTGCTGTTTTTTATACTCCCTTTAAAAAGGACTGGGAAATGATTGGTGGTGGGGTGATAGAGGGAAGCGTTTAAGTTGACTGGAAAGCTCTACTGTTTTAAAATAACTTAAGATGGTGAAAAAAGACAAAAAGAAGAAAAAAGGACTGAAAAAAGAAAAATCAAAATCTTCAAAAGAAAAGAAGGTTTCTTTTTCTATCTCGAAAGAGAAAAAGATAAAATCTCCTGAAACTAGAATAAAGATAGTGGGAGTTGGAGGAGGAGGAAGTTCAATCGTTTCTGAAATCGCTTCCCGCATTACTTCCTCGAAAATTAGCTTTATCTGTCTTAACACAGATGTTCAGTCTTTGGGAAAAGTTTATAAAAAATGTAAAACTGTTAGTTTTGGAGAAGAGTTAACAAAGGGATTGGGATGTGGAATGGATCCGATTGTTGGAGAAGAGGCCGCGAAAAAAGGAAAAGAAAAACTGAAGAAATCTCTTGAAGGGGGAGATTTCTATATTATAATAAGCTGTCTCGGGGGAGGGACCGGCTCTGGAGCGGCTCCCGTTGTAGCTGAAATTTGCAAATCTTTCAAAAAAACAACCCTTGGTATTTTTACTCTTCCTTTTGGATTTGAGGGAAAGAAAAAGCATCAAATTGCCAAAGAATCTTTGAAAAAAATGATTTCTTTTTTAAACTCTCTCATTATTATTCCCAACGATAAAATATTTGAATTTGTTGATGAAAATACCGCTTTAAAAAAAGCTCTTTCTGCTATAAACCAAAACCTTTGCTTTGTTTTAGAGGGAATGATTGGAATGATTCAAAAGCCGGGGTTAATAAACATAGACTGGGCTGACTTTAAAGCTATTTTAGGTTCGGGGTATTCAAGCTCGGAAAAAGGAAAACTTTGTTATTTAAACAGAGTTATAGCCAGGGGAGAAGACAGAAGTTCTGTGGCGGTTAAAAAGGTTGTTAAAAATATTTTGAATGATTATGACTTGAAGGGAGCAGATAGAATTTTGTTTAACATTGAAGGGGAAAAAGATTTAAAAATGAGCGAAGTTGACCATATTAGCAGAAGTATTTCTGACTTTAACAGAAAAGCAAAAATAATATTTGGCATATCTTCTCTCCCGGATAAATTTTCTTACCAAAAAAATTCAGAAAACGATAAAAATAAAATAGGTATTACTCTTTTAGCAACTGGAATGGAAAGGTTATTTACCAAGGAAAAAGATATCAAAACAGAGCATCCTTTAGCTGAGAAAAAAACTCCAAAGAAAAAGATTCCAAAGAAAAAAACTCCCAAGAAAAAGATTCCAAAGAAAAAGACTTCTCCCAAAAAGAAAAAAAATAATTATCCTTCGGAAAAGAAGACGGTAAGGAAAAACGCCCTTGCTGTTAAAAAAGATGTTGAGAAGGCTGAAAAAGAAATACTCAAAGAAGAAGAAAAGTGGAGCTTGCCTGCCTTTCTGAGGAGAAAATAAATATGGATAAAACTTATGATTTGTTAATAATAGGAGGCGGTCCGGCGGGTATGAATGCTGGAATTTATGCTGCTCGCCAAGGGATAGATGCTTTGATTGTTACCAAGGACTTCGGGGGGCAAATTGCAAAAAAAACGGTGGAAATTGAAAATTACCTTGGTTTTAAAAAGATTTCGGGTTTGGGTTTGATAGAAAAGTTTAAAAAACATTTGGAAAAATTTCAAGTAGAAATTGAATACGGATCGGTTAAGAAAATAGAAAAGAAGGGGGATCTCTTTAATGTTAAGTTTGAAGGGAAAAAGATAATTTCAAAATCAGTTATTATTGCTTCGGGTGCTGATCCCAGGCCTTTGGAGATTCCCGGTGAGAAAAAATACATAGGAAAAGGAGTGAGTTATTGCACCATATGTGACGGTTCTTTCTATAAGGGTAAAACGGTGGCTGTTATAGGAGGAGGAAATTCGGGCCTTGAGTCTGCTTTGTTTATGTCCGGGGTTGCTGAGAAAATTTATATCTTAGAATATGAAGATAAGTTGGGAGCTGATGAAATAGTTAAAAAAAGAGTTTTCAAGAAAGACAATATTGAAGTCATTTGTTCTGCTCTTGTTAAAAAAATAGAAGGAGGAAATTTTGTAAATTCATTGTCTTGGGAAGATAGAAAGACGGGTGAGAAAAAGAAGATGAAAATTGACGGGATTTTCATTGATATTGGCTACCAGCCCGCAACCTCTTTTGTTAGCAACTTAGTTGATTTTTCCAAAAATGATGAAATTAAGGTTGATCCTTTTACTTGCCAGACCAAAACCCCGGGTTTGTTTGCTGCCGGAGACGTGACTGACGTGAAATACAAGCAGATAATAATTGCTGCGGGAGAGGGTGCTAAAGCTTGTCTTTCCGCTTGTAAATATTTAAATAATTAAAAGAAATGAAAAGCAAGATAAAACTTATTTCCGCAAGAGAGATTATAGATTCCAGAGGGAATCCTACGGTTGAGGTTGAATTGAAAACTGATTTAGGAATCTTTGTCTCTTCCGTTCCTTCCGGTGCTTCCACTGGTAAAACCGAAGCAAAAGAATTGAGAGACGGAGGAAAAAGATATGGAGGGAAGGGAGTCTTGAAAGCAGTTGAAAACGTAAACAAGATTATATCTCTAAAACTGAAAGGGAAGGATGTTTCAGATCAAGAAAAAATTGACAGAGAGATGATAAATCTTGACGGGACAGAAGACAAATCAAAGATTGGAGCCAATGCTATTCTAGGGGTTTCAATGTCTGTTGCAAGAGCTGCCTCTTTTGCTGAACAGATTCCTTTATATAAATATATTGCAAAGATTGCCAAAAATTCATCTTCTCTTTTTGTCCCCCGACCAAGTTTTAATATTCTAAACGGAGGTGCACATGCGGGAAACAATCTTGATATTCAGGAGTTTATGATTATTCCTTTCCTTCAAAACTCAAAGAAAAGATGTTTTAGCGAATCTCTGAGAATTTCCTCGGAAATATATCATAATTTAGAAAAAATAATTGAAAAAAAGTATTCTTCAAAAGGAATCGGAGATGAAGGAGGTTTTGCCCCTCCTGTTGAAAATGCTGATCAAGCTCTTTCTCTTATCTTAAAATCAGTAAAGGAAAAAGGATATCAAAAAAAGGTAAAAATTGCCCTTGATTGTGCTGCTTCTCAATTTCTTTT
>CAZBVF010000007.1:0-13705 GCA_964495335.1 uncultured Candidatus Saccharibacteria bacterium | reverse complement strand
CTCAACATACTTTAAAAAATTATCATGACCGAGTTTCTCTTCAGCAAAAACAGCTCCCGTATTTATTGATTTCTCAAGAACTTCAGTCATTGTAATATTGTCTCCATAGGTTCTCTCATCATAATTATAAATAGGCCATCCTCCAATCTTAAGCATCCCGGGGTCATCATAGGTTGTTTGGGGAGTTATTTTCCCCTCATTCAAGGCAGAAGCCATTGTAATTGCTTTGAAAACAGAACCTGGCTCAAATAATTCTCTGATAGCATTATTCCTGAAAACATCTAAGCTGTAAGAAGAATAACGGTTGGGATCAAATTCCGGAGAGTCAGCCATGGCAAGAATCTTACCAGAGAAAGGATCCATTACTATAATCTGGCCTCCCCTAGCATCATAATCTTCTTGAGCTTTTGATAAAAGTTTTTCTGCTTGAAATTGTATATTATAATCCAAGGTTAAAATAAAGTCTGAGCCCCTTGCATCTCCTTGATTTAAGAAAGAAAGATAGCTTTCAGGATCTTTCTTATTTGTAAAAAAACTTTCCTCTCCTTTAAGTTCTTCGTCATAATATTCTTCAATTCCGTACTGACCCTGCCCGTCTTTATTTACAAAACCTATAACATCAGAAGCAAGTTCTTCGTAAGGATATTCTCTTATTTTCTGCTCGGAAACTTGAACTCCCTTAATATTTAATTCTTTTATTCTCTCAACCTCTTCTTCTGTTAAATCTTCTTTTATAACCAAGAAGCTTCCGTCCTTCTCAAATTCAGAAAAAAGGCTTTCTTCTTCCAACCCAAGAGCTTCGGATAAAAGACGAACAGACTCTTCTTTTTCTTCTATCTCTTTTAAAAAAGCAAAACAGAACTTCCCGGTTCTGCTGGTAGCAGAAAGATAAAGGTTTCCTTCTTTGTCTTGCAAAAAGATTTTTCCTCTCTCTCCTTTAACTTCCAAAAATTCATTATTTTGACCTTGAGCCAAGGCACTGTAAAAATCAGTTTTGACTATTTGGAAAAAATACAAATAACCCAAAATTACGCCTCCAAAAACAAGAATTAAAAATAATATAAAATTGGTTAGAAAATTTCTCATGAAAGTTTAAGCAAGGAAAAACGGAAGGCAGCCAAACTCCTCCCGTATAATTAAATAGTATAAAAACTGATTTAAGCTGCTCACTTTGAAACGATAATGTTTTCCGAAACTTTTAGATAACGAACTTCATTTATTTCTTCAAATTTTGAAACATCAACTAATTTTTCTGCCTTTCCCAGAAAACCATTTTCAGAAAGCTTAATTTCCAAAAGCTTAGTTTGATGAGAAAGATTAGCAATCTTTTCTTCAAAGTCAGATGCTGAATATTTAGCAGATGAAATTGTAATTATTTGGAAAAAACAAAAAGAGCAAAGAAGAGTGACTACTAAAACCTCTAGAAACAAAATACTGCCGAAAGATACTGATTTATTTAAACTTTTTTTTCTTTTTCTCATTTTAATCAATAATAGCTGCTCTAAGTTTAGCCGACCTTGACCTGTGATTAATAGCTACTTCTTTAAAGTCAGCGGTTACAGGTTTTTTTGTTAAAATTCTAAGTTTGTTTTCCTTAGAGTTGTCTCTGAAAAAATTTTTAACTATTCGGTCTTCCAAGGAATGGAAAGAAATAACAACAATTCTTCCCCCACTCTCTAAAATATTGATTGATTCTTTAAGCCCTTGCTCAATCTCTTTTAATTCCTCGTTAACAGCAATTCTTAAGGCTTGGAAAGTTTTAGTGGCAAAATGTATTCTTCTTCGGTGATACCATCCGGGAGTTGCCTTTCTGATAATTTCAACCAAGTCACCTGTTCTTTCTATTTTTTTTCTCTTCCTTTCCTCAATTATTTTTTTTGCAATTCGGAAAGAGAATCTTTCTTCCCCGTAATTTTTTAAAATAGATTCAATCTCTTTAAGATCAAAGTCGTTTAAAATATCACTTGCCTTCAAATCTTCTTCACGGTCATATCTCATATCGAGAGGCTCATCGTTTTTGAAAGAAAAACCTTTTTTGCTTTCATCTATGTGCCAGCTAGACATTCCGAGATCAAATAAAACTCCATTTACGGGAGAGAAACCGGATTCTTTAACTATCTTCCCCAAATCGGAAAACTTTCCTTGTTTAAGCATTAATCTTTCTTCTTCCTTTCCAAAGTCATCAATCATTTTATGAGTTCTGTCAATTCCTAAAACTTTACCGTCCGGTTCATTCTCTTTTAAAATAGCAAGGCTGTGTCCTCCTTCACCAAAAGTGCAATCTACAAAGTTTTCACCCGGTCTCGGATTTAAATAATAAAGAACTTCTTTTTTTAAAACAGGAATGTGCACGCTTTTTATATCCCAAGATTTTCGGCCATTTTATTAACGGTGGGTTCCATCTTGCCTTTGTATTCTTCCCATCTCTTCTCATCCCAAAGCTCTATCTTGTTTGAAAGACCAATTATGACAACGTTTTTGTTTAAAAAAGCATAATCTTTCAAATTGTCGGGAACCAATATCCTTCCTAATTTATCAAGTTCAACATCAGTAGCTCCGGAAAGCATAATCCTGGCAAATCCTCTTGCTTCAGATTGGCCCGTGGGAAGCCCTTCCAACTTTTCAGTCATTTTATCCCACTCTTTAAAAGGATAGACAACAAGACAATTATCAAGTCCCCTTGTTATAACTGCTTTCTTGCCTAAGCTTTTTCTTAATTTGGACGGGATAGAAAGCCTTTTCTTATGGTCAATTATGTGATTGTATTCTCCTTTAAACATATTTTAGTTATCCACAGATTCTTGAGTTTTCCCCACAGTTATCCACAATTTACCTTTATGACTCCATAATACCCCACTTAACATACCCAGTCAACCATTTCTTTTCCACAGCCCCGGAAAACAAGGATAAGCTTTTTTCTGTTTACAAAAATACTTTTTAATGATAATATTAAATCGTTATGAAAAAAGATATTCATCCAAAATACTATCCAAATTCAAAAGTTCACTGCGCTTGTGGAAACACTTTTGAAATAGGATCAACTCAGCCGGAAATAGAAATAGAGATATGCTCTCAATGCCATCCTTTCTATACCGGAAAAGAAAAGATAGTTGACACTATGGGCAGAGTCCAGAAATTCAAACAAAAGATGGAGAAGGCAAAGAAAACGAAAAAGAAGTAAAATGGGAGACCAAAATTCTGAAAAAAAATATCAGGAAATTATAAATCAACTCAGTAACCCTGAGTTGATTTCTGATAGGAAAAAATTTGAAGAATTATCCAAAGAAAAAAAACAACTTGAAGAAATAGTTGAGAGAGAAAGAGAGATTTCCAAGATTGAAAAAGAAATTAAGGAAAACAACAAGATAATTGATTCAGAAAAAGACCCGGAACTAATTTCTTTAGCAGAAAAAGAAAACGAAAATTTAATAAGCAAAAAAGAAGCTTTAGAAAAAGAAGGAAAAGAAGATTCAGAAAAACCTATAAATTCAATCATAATGGAAATAAGAGCGGGAACAGGAGGAAAAGAAGCCGCTCTCTTTGCAGGAAATCTTTTTAAAATGTATTCAAGATATGCTACTTTAAAAGATTGGGAATTAAAGATTCTAAACTCCCACCAAGACGAATTGGGAGGATTTAAAGAAATCATATTCCAAATAAACGGTGATGACGTCTGGTCTAAAATGAAATATGAAGGAGGGGTTCACAGAGTTCAAAGAATTCCCGAAACGGAAAAATCAGGAAGAATCCATACTTCAACAGCAACTGTTGCTGTTCTGCCAAAAGCAAAAAAAACAGAAATAAATATCAAGCCTGACAATTTAAGAATAGATTTGTACAAAGCTTCCGGACCAGGAGGCCAAAACGTTAACAAGAGAGAAACAGCCGTAAGAGTAACCCATATCCCTTCAGGGATAACAGCAAACTCTCAAAGCGAAAGAAATCAACTCCAGAACAAAGAAAGTGCGATGAGTATTCTGGAAGCAAAGCTTCTGGAAAAGAAAAAAACAGAAGAAATGGAAAAAGCAGGTTCTAAAAGAAACGACCAAATTGGAGGAGCTAAAAGATCAGAGAAAATAAGAACCTATAATTTCCCTCAGGACAGAGTCACCGACCATAGAACAAAAAAGAATTGGCACAATATTGAAGGAATAATGGAAGGTGAAATAGATCAAATAATAAATTCTCTCCAGGAAGATTTAAAAGAATAAAAAAACAGAAACAAAGTTCCTGTGTTTAATAGTTGGGAATCAATCTCAACTTTTTTATTTAGAAAATCTTGTTTTCACAAGCAGCAGACATTTGTCCATTATCAATAAAGCTCTGATGGCAATCAGCCAAACTTAACACTCCGCTTTCATACCAATTACACCAATAATCTCCCCTGGGAGAACCACAGAAATAAGCTTGAACGGCACTTCCCTCCCTTCCATATTTATCTATGCCGTCTCTTAAATAAAGGCTCGCAGCTAAAGAAGCATCTCTCATATCCCAAGGGTCAGCAGGAAAACCAGTAATATTTTTAACTCTTTCAGCATAACCGGACCCAACCCAGGTTGAAGGAATAAATTGGGCAGGTCCCATTGCCCCTCCCCAACCAATACTCATAGGGCAAGAGACAAGAGTCTCGTAAGGATCTAAATTTAAACCCTGAACTTCATTCAAGTCATCAATAACTTGAAGAAAATAAGATATGTCTCTGGTAGGATTCATTACCCTTGAAAGTTTTTGCCCGGTATTAGCTCTCACACCATCTCCCGTCTGGGGATTTGTAACGTAACACTGTCCAACGTTTTTTCCAATAGCTGATTCTTGACTTAAAACTCCCAGCAAAAGAGCCGGACGAATTCCCGCTTGGGAAGCAGCATACTTGGCAATTTCTATAGCTTCTTCATACGTGACAGCCTCTCTTACTCCCACAAGCTTATAAATCCTGGCCATAATTTCAGCCGTTTTTTTTGAAGTTTCTTCTTTTTCTCTTAAATACTGCTGGTATTCAGCTTCTGTAAGTCTTAAAAGATATTCTCTTTCTTCTCTAGTTTCTTCACTTTCTTCTTTTTGAAGGCTTTGAACAGCGACTAAACCTTCCAAATCTTGTTTCTCTCTGCTTAAAATCATCTTTTGATCTTCCAAAAAAACCTTAAGATCCTTAATGTTTCCCAAAAGATCTTTGCTTTTAGACGAAAGCGCTTCAAGAGCAACTAGATCATCAAAAAAACCGGAAATTTCATCTTTTGATAGAAATATTTCTACAATTGATTTTTTGTCCTCTTCGTTTATTGTCCTTAAAACAGAAATTAACTTATCGCTTGACTCCCTCACTTTAGAAGAAGCATTATTAATACTTTCTTCCGTGTCTTCAATTTGAATACTTAAGTTTTTTATAGAAACGGTTGATTGATTAATCTGGTAAGATAAGCTTTGAATCTTATTCCCTAAAAGAGAAATCTGATTGTTCAGAGTTGCTTTCTCTTCTGCTGTTTTTTCAATATCTTTTTCAATTTTATTGCTTTTCTCTTCAAGATAACTCTGGCACTTTTCTAAAAGAGCCTTGCAAGCATCAGAAGAGAGCTTGTTGCATTCCTCATCCACTTTGTCGATTGATTCGCAAGATTCCAAAGGAAAAGAAGCTTGAGCTGAATTCTCAAAGCTTAAGAAAAATACAAAAAAACTAACAACAAGAAATATCCCTGCAATTTTTAAAAAGAAAAAACGAGAGAACATTTTTTTCATTTTCAAAATTATTTGTTTTCCTCTTCTTTTTCTTCCTTCTCTTCCTTTGACTCCTCCTCTTCTTCTTTTTCTTCCCCTTCTTTCTCTTCTTCTGTCGGGGCAACCGTCTCTTCTTCAACGGGCTTGCTCAATTCTTCGTCAACATCTTCAGGAGCTGAAACAGAAACTATAATCTCGTCAGGCTCCCTTAGAACTTCAACATCCTCGGGGATATTAAGATCTTTTACTTCAATAATGTCTTCAAAGCTATCCATTCTCCCTATATCAACCTTAATCTCCCTGGGAAGTTTGTGTGGAACAGCTTTAATCTCCAATTCCTGAATGTGTTTTATTAAAGTTCCTTCCAAGTCTTTGACAGCCTTGGATTGTCCTTCAAAAATCAAAGGAACTTTTGTTTCAATCTTTTCTTCAAGATTCGGTTGATAAAAATCAACATGAATAAAATTATTCGTTAAAGGATCCCTTTGAAAATCATGAATTAAAACGGGAATACCTTTCCCGTCTACTTCAAGATTAATAAGAGAACTTAATCCTGATTCTTCATAAGCTTTTTCAAATAACTTCTGATCGATCTCCAAGATCTTGTTTTCTATCTTTGGACCATAAAGAATACCCGAAATTTTTCCTTCTTCTATTACTTCAGAAGACTTTTTTTCAGGATTTCTTATTTTTGCTGAAAGATTTAACATATTTTTAAGAGTATATTTCTTCAATTAAATCGACTGTATCTTGCACTCCCAATTTCTGGAATATTAAAGAGAGTTTTTCTTCCAATTCCTCAGATATTTTATCAATATTTTTTTGAGGAATCTGCCAAATTTCTTTTTTAAAATGTTTGAAAGCCCTTTTTCTGTTTTTGTAAATAAATTGCTGTTCGGTTTGATTTTCTTTTCTCTCAGAAGCAAAGTTTTTTTCAACCCATCCGTATATTTTCTCTTTTAATTTTCCCGGAAAGTATAAAGAATCAAATACTATGTTTTGAAAATCTGTAGCTAAGTGAATTTCAAGCGTATCGGATTCGGGAAACTTTTCAAAATATTCTTCCGGTAAGGTCGAAGAACCGTGTTGCACTGCTCCTCCCATTCCAAATTTCCTTGCTTGAGCGGAAAGTTTCTTTAGTATCTTAAAATCTATATTCGCTCTTACAATTTCACCCGAAGGACTAACAATCCCTCCGTGAGAAGCTCCGGTTTGAACAGAAATTTTGCTGAGCTTTTTCTTTTTTCCCAGTTTTTCCAATTCTTCGTTAAATCCGTCCATAAAAACCTTTATCTCTTTTGGAGTGCTATTTTTTCCTCCTATCTCACCTATTTCCCCTCCAACAGAAATTTCAACTGAACTTTGATCTAAATAATCTTTTTTAAAAAACTCCGATTCCATATCTCTTATACAGGATACTAACTCTGCTGTCAATTCATAATTATGTTTCTGTTGTAGCCTTAAATTGTTCTCTTCAAGGTTCACAAGGGTAGATCCATCAATGTCAATATTGTAAACTCCGGCTTTAATTGAGTCTTTAATTAAATTTTTTAAATCATTTATCTCTTTTTCTCTTTTTTTTGAAAAAAACAAATCAGAATTTACCTGAAAGTGATCTCCCTGAAAAAAAACATAACCTTTAAAATCTTCCTTCAGAGCTGCAGCCAAAACAGTGGAAACATATTCGGGTATAGTTTGACCCGTATAATTTATCTCAGAACGGGCTAATTCAAAGATAAAAGCTCCTATTTTATTCTTTACAACCTGCCTGAAGACAGCCCGAGCTGTATCAAAAGTTAAAGTTCTAATATTTATGGCAGGAACGGTAAATCCCGACCATCCATTTTTTGCTCTTCTCTCATAAAGCCTTTGGGTTGAGATAAGCTTTATTCCTTTGTCTTTAGCCCTTTTTCTTATCTCTTCTCTTGCTTTAAGGTTTCCTTCAAAAACAGATTTCCTGACCAAATTTTCAATAGAATTTTTCATTTTTAATTGAAAAATAAAGAAGCCGTTTTATAAATTTCCATATCCGTCTTCCTTCCCCCTTTCATTTTATAAAAAGGAACGGTAACAATTTCACCTCCTCTCACGCTAATTCCCACTTGATAATTCTTTTTACCAGCTTCCTGAACAGCCCTGACTCCCATTCTAGTTCCTAGTATTCTGTCAAAAGCACAAGGCGATCCCCCTCTTATTATATGCCCCAAATTAATTGATCTTGTCTCAATTTTAGTTTTCTTCTTGATCAAAGAAGCAAGTTCTTGTCCGACATCTTTTCCTTTAGATCCCTTTAATTTAGCTCCTTCGGAAACAATAATCAGACTGAATCTTTTTCCTTTTTTAGTTCTTTCCTCAACAGTCTGGCAAACTTCTTCAATATTGATTTTAGACTCGGGAACAAAAATATAGTCAGCTCCTCCGGCCAATCCGGCATAAGTTGCAATCCAACCGAAATCCCTGCCCATAACCTCCAAAACCATAGTTCTGTGATGAGATTTAGCAGTTGTTCGAAGATAGTCAAGGGCTTTTGTTGCCGTTTCAACAGCACTCCAAAATCCTACGCAGAAATCAGTTCCGAGAACATCATTGTCAATTGTTTTGGGAATGGCAATAAGAGGAAAGTCTTTGGGAAGGCTATTCCCTATCGCAAACGTTCCATCACCACCGATGACAATCAAAACGGAAAGATTAAGTTTTTCAAAATTATCAACAATTTGCTTTTTACCATTCTTCATGCTCAGAGGGTTAATTGTGCTCGATCCAAGTATTGTTCCTCCTTTATCCATTATTCCTCTAACATCTTGCTCTTTTAATTCTTTTGCCTTGGCTTTGCCTACCAATCCGTGCCATCCGTCTTCGATTCCCATTACCTCAAATCCATCTTTTATCCCTTTTTTAACCACTGCCCTGATTACAGCATTAAGCCCGGGGCAATCCCCTCCTCCGGTCAAAATTCCAATTCTTTTTTTGTTGTTATTTTTCATATTTTAAAAAGATTATTTTAACTTTTTATTGTTCTAAATTTATTTCAATTTGCTCAAGGTTTGAAGGAATTCTCCTAGCCCAAAAAGGCCAAACTTCAACTTTTACTTTTTTAATTTTCTGAAAACTATTTAAAATATCTGACTCTGCTTCAGCAATATTATTGCCTGCTATCTCTTTTTTCAAAAGATTAAAGTCAATTTTTTCATAAATGCTACCCGACAAATCTAAATTAACGAGAATGCTTCCGTTTTCTATCTTTTTATCTCTGTTCTCAGATAAAAAACTAGGCTGGCATTCTATTTCCAAACTTTCTTCAAAAATTTCCTTGCTTTGATCCGTTTCATTTAATATGTATAAAGAAGCAAATCTTTCCAGATCCTTTTCTTTGAAAGTTATCGTTCTGCTTTTTGCTTTTGATTGGGCCGTGAAAGAATCTACTTCCTGGTTAACTTCAGCCAAAGGAGAAAAATCAATGATTTCCGACTCAATCAGATCTTCCACGATAATACTGTTGGCAGATTTTTCTACTTCAGAAACAAGGAGAGATTTGCTTTGGGAAATAGCTTTTTGAGAAAGAGAATCTTTCGCATCCTCCAAATCTTCTTCGGTAACCTTCACAGATTCTCCCCCACCTTCCATCCTTTCGTAAGACTCTCCCCAGTAATAAGAATATCTTGCTGTTCCCCTGTAAGCATAGATTGAAAACTCTGTAGGCTTGATATTGTATTCCTCTCCGGGCTCGGCTGCGATCACTTCCACATCAACAAAACTGGCAACTTTCTTGGATCCTTCCTTTTCGGCTGCGGGAACATGTATTTTTGACTTTGACACAAAAAGTTTCCCGTCACCGGAGATAAAACGAGTTCCTTGAGCCCAAGTTTCAGGCCAGGTAGCAAACTTGTTAAAAAGACGAATTGTTCCTTCAGCTTTTTTAAGGGATTTCCCGGAAGAAGAAAACTCTTGGGAAACAGTTTTTTCAACTTCAACAATTTGTCCGGGAATAATTTTCTCTGAGAAATTCAAACTGTTTTCGTTCGCACTGACAGTTAAACTTGTTTTTGAGTCCATTCTCTCTGTTTCCGGCCAAACGCTAATTTTTGCTTTTGGCTCAGTAGTGAAATAAAAAAGCCCTCCCAGAATTAATAAAAAAAGAAGAGGGATAATAAAAACCTTCTTTGGAAAAAGAAACGATCTTTTTTCTTTCTGTTCTTCAACTAATTCATTTCTTTCTTCGGGAGGAATAATATCGTAAATTTTTTTTGTCATAAATGATTTCTATTCTTATTATAAGATATTATTAACCTCTATTCAACTAAAAACAAAAGAGGATCGTTCTTTTTAAAACTAATCCCCTTTTTTTGTTGGAAAAAACTCAATCTTTTCTGTCTCCTTTATTAACTTTCATTGCTCGTAATAAAATTTCTTTTTCTTTACTAAAACTTGCGGGATAAGGTATTATGTTTCCCGAAACTTTGTTTTCCAATTTAATTTCTTTTCCATTGCAAACAATAAAGAAACCTTGACCGTTATCACCGATAGCTCTCCATCCGTTCAAGATGACACCTCCTTTAAATCTATAATTTTCTTGGCAAGCTTTTCGATCACTTTGTCTTTTTCTTCTTCCTTTAATCCCCTTTTAGATAAAAAAGGATTGTGTTGGATCATCATTTTTCCAGTAAAAAAATTAGCAACAAGAAAATTTCCTTTTTCAATTTCACAAATCTTTAGCCAAACATTAGACATGTGCTTCCCTCCCTTCCAAGAGTTTTACTTTTATTTTTTCAGGAAAAATTACAATTCTTTGAGAAAGATTTCCTTCTTTCTTTTTTACAACAGTTTTCTTTTCTTGATATTTAATTTCCAAAGTTTGTCTTGCTTCTGAATTTTTTACTAAAAATCCGTTATTATCTTTATTCAAAAGTCTAAAATTCCCGGGATCAATGTCAAGCATTTCAAAAGTCCCTTTAATTGTTTCAGGAAAACAAAATTCATCTCCCGGACTGAGCACATTCAAAACCACAAAACACCCTATTTTCAATTTTATCACCTCTCCTTATTAAATTTGAAAAGATCCTTTTTTATTTTAGTCTATTTTAAGACATCATACTTTCTTGTCAAATAAAAAGAGAGAAGAAGTTTCTTCTCTCTTTTGAAAACAATTAACATTTCAAACATTTTATTTCTTTAAAAATTCCTTCTTTTCGTTGCCCGACAACATAAAAATAATCCTTTACTTTGTTAATAATTATTCTATATTTGTCCATGGACTCTATTAAAAACTGTTCTTCAGATTTCCTAATTAATGTCCAGGACCCCCTAGCAATTGAATCTTCACTGAATTTAAATTCCTCTCCTATTTTTAAATCAGCTAAATCAACCATTAATCCCTTAACCTCCTTTATTTTATTTAAAAAGAACAATACTTATTATTTTAAAACAAAAAAGAGCTTTTGCCAAGCAATTTTCCTCTTTTCTTGATATATTTATTATTTTAGTATAAAAAAACAATTCTGTCAAGCAGTCAATCTTTAAAAAAATTACAATAAAAGAAAAAGCTCACTTTTGGTGAGCTTTTTGTTTATCGGGAGAGTTTAACAAAATGGAAAACCATTTTAAAATATAAGGAGGTGGACTAAACTCTCACCGGGAATTAGAATCTAAATTTTAAAAGTTCTACTTTCAGTTTTTCAGAATAATAAGGTTTTGTCAAGTAAAAAGCTGCGCTTCTATGAGTGCAGCTTTTTGAAAGGATTTATAAGATTTTCCATCCCGGTTCCGTTCCAGCTTCTCTTCTTAATCCTTTCCTTGAAAGTAATTTTCTTTGAGCTTCTAACATAATTATTCTATCAAGGTTCCAGTTATGACCTATTTTCCTCAATAGCTTTTCGGAAGAGACAAGACTCAATATCGCAATCTTTTGAGAGTTATTAAAGCCTCTCCTTAAAACTTCCTCAGAAACTATTCTCTGCCATTTCTTACTAGTATCTCCTTCATGCCTTCTGAGTTTATCCAAAAGATAAGTAAAGTCCTCATATGTGAGCTTGTTGTATTTTAAAAGCTTTTCCCATGCTTTTTCCCTTACCTTTTCTGAGTCTGTGGCAACAATTACGAAAAGAAGCTCTTCTTTGCTTAAGAATTCATTTATCCACTTTAAACAAAAGTTATCCCATTCTCTCTTTCCTAATTTAATTAATCTTGCCATTCTTAAAAAAACTTCACTTTTGGGAACAATATATCCTTCTTCTATTGAAACTAAAATATTCTGATCAACTTTCAATTCTTTAGATAGTTTTTCAATGCTTAACCCTCTTTTTTCTCTTTTTTCTTTAATAATTACTCCTAATTCTTTCAATCCCATTTTTTTCTCCTTTCCTTTTTTAAATTTTTAATTTACTAATTAAAAAACAGTCTCTTTTAGACTGTTTTTTTGTATAATCCTTTTAAAATTAAATGTCAACACCAATCAAGCACCGAATCCTGGTGTTTGAAGCATTTTTTTAGCAGCATTGGTTTGAATCTTTTTAAATGCTTCATTGATGCACTCACGGACTACTTCTTCTTGTTCTTCTTTGGTTAGTTCAGAGTTAAGGTGAATTTCTTCAACTTCCATTTTTCCGTTAACAACAACCCTGACTCCCCTTTTCTCAAACTCTTCCTTTTCTTTTGAAAGAGAATCCCTTAACTCTTTCATTTGTTTTAGTTGTTTAAATTTATCAAACATATCTTTATTATACAGAAATAAAATCAAATCTCAATAATTATTTAATAAATAAAAATCTGTAATTTTATTAATCAATCTATCTCCCTGTATTCAGCGTCAATAAACTCTTCTTTTCTTTCTTCTGTTTTTCTTATCGTCCAAAGGCCGAAGAATCTTGATGCCAGAGTGAGGACTATTAAATATATTATGCTTGATGCCATTATCCATTCACCGCTTATTAAAGCAGCTATAATCCCAATTGGAACCACTCCGATACCAAAGATAAACAAACCGATAAACAATCCCAGCAAGTCCCAGAGAGTATAAGCTACTAAGGCTGAATAAACCCATGCAGTCAATCCGAACAGAAAAGAAGAAAAAAATAAAGCTTTTCCGGCCTTTCTCCTTAATTTTTTAAAAAAGGTCATGGGAACGAAAACAAAGAAAACAATTAAGGAAACAAATCCGGTAAGGTCTAATAAAAAGGGAAGAACCTTTTCTCCAACCCAAAAGGCTCCTCTTACAACAAACAAGATTGTCGTAATCAATCCCACCAAAAACAATATTCCAAAGACAAGACAGCCGGTATTTTTAATTTTCTCTGATATATCCATTCTCATAAACATTAATTATACTTTATCACAAAACAAAGAAACTAAAAAAGGATCTTTTCAATCCTTTTAAATTTTCTCATTGTTATGATAGAATTAAGATATTAGTTAAAATATAAATTAATAAATAAAAAATATGAATTGTCCAACCTGTAAAACTGAAAAATTATCAGAAAAAATAAAGATTGGCGATGTAACTATCGATCGATGCCCTGCTTGCGGCGGGCTTTGGTTTGAAAAAGACGAATTGCGCCTTGCCAAAGACAAAAAAGCAAAAAAAGCAAAATGGGTAGACATTGAATTGGAAGACAAAAAATTAGACTGGTTTAAGTTTGATTTGTGGAAAGACAAGGTAAAGCTCAAGGCTGCAAAAGACATTAAGTTCTGCCCTAAATGCCAAATACCCCTTAACAAGGTAATGTATGGAGATTCCGACGTTGAGGTTGATGTTTGCGGAGTTTGCCAAGGAGTTTGGCTGGAAAGAGGAGAGTTCAAGAGAATCATCAACTATGTAAAAGATAAAGCAGATTATGAAGTGTTAAACAATTACGCAAAAAATCTACTTTCAGAAACTAAAGAAATCTTTACCGGCCCCGAGAGTGTGAAAGAAGAAGCAGCAGATCTCTTAATCTTAACCAAGCTTTTAAAGTATAAATTAATTACTCAATACCCCGCACTCTTTAAGATCTTTTCCAAT
>CAZBVF010000006.1:0-12139 GCA_964495335.1 uncultured Candidatus Saccharibacteria bacterium | reverse complement strand
CACCTTTTCCTCGGAGAAAAAATAACCGATATTGAAACGACCAAATCATTGGTAAAAAAAGTTTGCGAAAAATTCAGCCTTCCTTATATAACCATAACTCCTACTTTTTCAATATGTCCCGTCCACGGATATATTCCCGGAGAACATTTTGAATGTCCGAAATGTACCATAAAACAACCCTGTGAAGTTTACTCTCGTGTTGTCGGATATTTAAGGCCGGTGAAACAATGGAATAAGGGAAAGAAAGAAGAGTTTAAAGATAGAAAAAATCTTAAATTCACCCAGAATCAAATTTCAAAATGATTGAAATTGGAGGAATTCAAAAAAGCACTCTTATTGATTATCCTGGCCGAATATCAGCCATAGTTTTTTTAGTAGGATGTAATTTCAGATGTCCTTTTTGTTATTCTTCAGAACTTGTTTTACCCGAAAAAATCAAAAATCATCCCAAGACAAAGATTGAAACTTTTTTAAATTTTTTAGAAGAAAGAAAAGACTTATTAGAAGGAATTGTTGTTTGTGGGGGAGAACCTACGATACATAAAGACTTGCCCGATTTTTTAAAAAAGATTAAAAGTTTCGGATACTCTTTGAAGCTTGACACAAATGGGTCAAATCCTGAAATGCTTGAAAATCTTATAAAAGAAAATCTGATTGATTATGTTGCCATGGATGTTAAAGCTCCTAAAGAAAAATATGATAAAGCTGCAGGCGTGAAAGTTGATATAAAAAAAATTGAAAACTCAGTTGATATTTTAAAAGAAGGAAAAATAGATTTTGAATTTAGAACAACAGTCGTTCCCGGGATATTAGAGAAAGAAGATGTTTTTAAAATTGCACAATGGATTTCCCCGGCAAAAAAATATTATCTTCAAAACTTTAAAGATGAAAAAATCTTAAATGAAAAAATGGAAGGGGTAAAGCCTTATTCTTATGACGAAATGAAAGAAATTAAAGATAAAATTTCGCCCCTTTTTGAAAAATGTGAGATAAGGTAAACTATGCTCAAATCAAAGCTATTTTTTCTTTCTTGTCTCTCTTTTATAGGAGGGATTTTTATTTCTTCTTTTGTTTCTTTTAAACTTACCTTTTTATTTTTAATAACGGGTATTTTTTTAATTTTTTTCTTTTTGCAGAAAAGGGTAGAGAAAGGAGAAATTAAAGAATATTCAATTTTAATTTTGGTAGGTTTTTGTTTTTTATTTCTTTCTCTTGGTTCTTTTCATTTTCATTTTGCCGAAAATAAAATTGAAAAAAGCGTTTTAACTAAAGTAAACAACCTTAAAGAACCGTTTTTTGTTGAAGGAGTTGTCGTTAGAGAACCGGACACGAGAGACAATAACACGAAGATAACTTTAAAGCCCTTAATAATCAAAAATGAAAAATATTCATTTAGTCCTTCAAGAGGTAAAATCCTTGTTACAGTAGAGACTTATCCCGAATACGAATATGGTGATAAAATTGAAGTTTCTGGAGAAATTATTTCTCCGATGAATTTTGATGAGTTTGACTATAAGGACTATTTAATCAAGGAAGGAATTTATTCTTTAATGTATTTTCCTGAAGTAAAATTGATAGAGAAAGGGTCTCTGAATAGTGTTTTTTCTAAAGCTTACGGAGGCATTCTTTCTTTTAAGAAAAAATTAAGGGAAAGTATTTATTCTAATTTTTCTCCTCCTGGATCTTTTCTTCTCGGAGCGGTTATTCTGGGAGATAAAAGTAAAATTTCTGATGAATGGAAAGAAAAATTAAATTTGACGGGCCTCAGGCATGTTACTGCTGTTTCCGGAATGCATGTTGCTATAATCTTGGGAATTATTATTTCTTTTTTAAATTCTTTTACCCTTTCCCGGAAAATGGTTTTTCTTTTATCGTTTTTGTTTGTTTCTTTTTTTATTGTTTTGACCGGTTTGCAGGTTTCAGCCTTAAGAGCGGGATTGATGGCTTTTTTCTTTTTATCCGCTGATCTTTCTGGAAGAAGAGGAGACCCTTTGAAGCTTCTTGTTTTTTCTGCTTTTCTTTTACTTCTTTTTAATCCCTTTCTTTTGCGTTCGGATATCGGATTTCACCTTTCTTTTTCAGCCATGTTTGGTATTTTTTTCTTTATTTCCCCTTTAAGGGTTTGGATAGGAAAAATTTTTTTAAATGTTCCCAATTTTCTTAATTTTAAAGACATTTTAGCTCTTACTTTTTCTGCTCAAGTTTTTACTCTTCCTGTTTTGATTTATAATTTCGGATATTTTTCTTTAATTTCTCCTTTAAGCAATTTATTAATTGTACCCTTTCTTCCCGCTTTGATGATCTTTGGTTTTGTGTCCGGTGTCTTAGGGATAATTGTTCCTTTTCTGGGATATCTATTTTCTTTTCCTGCTTATTTTTTATTAAAGTATCTTGAGTCTGTTATTTCTTTTCTTTCTTCTCTTTCTTTTTCCTTTGTTAAAATGAATATTCCTTTGATTTTTCTTGTTTTTTATTATCTTCTTTTCTTTTTCCTCGGTATGAAAATTAGGAAAGAAAAAGAAGAGTGGTTCTTGAGCCATTGAAAATATTTTATCAAGAGCTATAATAAAATTAGATACTTAAAAACTTATTCTTCATCTATTTTTCTCCTTTCGGAAAGGGATATCTTAATGGTATCCCTTTTTCTTTTTCTTGTGTTAAAATATAGTAATGGAAAGATTGGAAGAAAATTCTTATCCTTTTATTAAGAAAAAACCTAAAGCTTGGATAGTTTCGGTAAGCATGGGTTATGGTCATTGGAGAGCTGCTTTTCCCTTAAAATATCTTTCTTTCAAGGGAGAGATTATTAATGCCAATGACTTTGAGGGCATATCCGGGAAAGATAAGTCTATTTGGAAGAACAGCAAAAAGATTTACGACTTTATATCCGTTTTCAAAAAAATTCCTTTAATAGGGAGGCTCGTTTTTCTTCTTTTTGACAAATTTCAAAAAATATTTAATTTTTATCCGAAGAGAGATCTTTCCAAGCCAAGCTTCCAATTAAAACAAAATTATTCTTTAATTAAAAAAGGGTGGGGAAAGAGTTTTGTTGATAAAATAAAATCTGAAGGGGAAAATCTTCCCTTGGTGTCAACTTTTTTTATACCCGCTTTCATGGCCGAGGAGTTTGGCTACCCGGGAGATATTTATTGCCTTGTTTGTGACAGTGACGCCTCAAGGGCATGGGCTCCATTGAATCCTTCCGAAAGCAAGATAAAATACCTTGTTCCAACCGAACGGGTTGCTGAAAGAATGGCTCTTTACGGTGTTAATTCTGACAATATTTTTTTGACCGGGTTTCCTTTGCCTCTTGAAAATATCGGAAGCAAAGAAATGGAGTTTTTAAAACATGATTTTAGTCATCGTCTCTTAAATCTGGATCCGGAGAAAAAGTATTTCAAGCAATATGAGTCTTTAATAAAAGCATACTTGGGAGGTCTTCCCAAGAAGACAGATCATGTTTTAACTGTTATGTTTGCTGTGGGCGGAGCAGGAGCTCAGAAAGAAATAGGAGTTGAAATAATGAAAAGTCTCAAAAAGAAAATTAAGAAAAAAGAGATAAAGCTTGTTTTTTCGGCTGGGACAAGAAAAGAAGTTAAAAATTATTTTCTTTCTAAGATTAAAAAAGAAAAAATGGAGAAAGATATTGAAATAATCTTTAACGAAAAGATGGAGGAATATCTTTCTGATTTTAATAAAAGAATAAGAAGCGTTGATCTTCTCTGGACCAAGCCGAGTGAACTTTCTTTTTATTCTGCTCTGGGAATACCCTTGATCATTGCTCCTTCCATCGGGTCTCAGGAAAAGCTAAACAAAGAATGGCTCTTGAGAAAAGGTTTTGCTATTGAGCAAAAAGATCCAAAGTATACGGATCAATGGCTTTTTGACTGGATAAAAAAGGGGTATTTTGCTGAAATGTCTATGGAAGGTTTCATTGAGGGGAAAAAGACAGGGACTTTAAATATTGGGGAAGCTATCTCCAGAGAAAATAATTAAACTATGTTTTGGATTTTAATTGCCATATTTTCATATTTTCTTTTAGCCCTTGTTGCTCTTGTTGATAAATATCTTGTTTCGGGTCCGATTCCGGGAGCAAAGATTTATGCTTTTTATGTAGGGCTTTTGGGGGTTGGTACTATTTTGTTGATTCCCTTCGTTGGGTTTTCGGCTCCCGATTCTTTTTGTGATATCGGGCTTGCCTTGCTTGCTGGATCAGTCCATGTCGTTGCTCTTTTTGCTCTTTTCAGTTGCTTGAGAGAATTTGAAGTTTCAAGAATAGTGCCGGCAGTGGGTGCTATCTCGCCGATTTTTGTTATTTCTCTGGGATATCTTCTTTCAGGAGTTTCTCCTGATTTAGATTTTAAAAGAATTTTGGCCCTTTTCCTTTTGATACTGGGAGGATTTTTGATTAATATAAAAAAGGGAAGATATGCAACAATAAAAAGCATTGAGGCTTCTTTTTTAACTGCTTTTTTGTTTGCCCTCTTTTTGATTCTTACAAAACTTGTTTATTTTCTTTTTCCTTTCTGGACCGGCTTCATATGGATGAGAATAGGCGGCTTTGCAATTGCTCTTCTATTTCTTTTCTCAAAAGAAGTGAGAGAGGAAATTTTTAAAAACAAAGTTAGTTTTAACCCCAAAACAATATGGATTTTTTTAGGGAATCAAGCAATGGGAGGCTTTGCGTTTTTGTTGCAGAATTTTGCTATAATATTGGTTCCCCTGGGACTTCTTTCTTTTATTAATGCTCTTGAAGGGATAAAATATGTTTTTGTTTTAGCTCTTTCCTTTATTATCTCTTTTTATTTCCCCGGAAGTTTAAAAGAGGAAACATCAAAAAATATTATTTTACAAAAAGCTTTTGCTGTTATTTTAATAATTGCGGGCTTAATTATAATAGGATTTAATGCCGGAATTTACTAATATGAGTAATTTACCTTATTATTTTAATGTTAGTCGTGCCTCTGACTTAAAAGACCCGAAAGAAAGGGCTCTTTTCAGGTTCTTGGAAATGCTTCCCGGTCTTGTGAGTTGGATTACTTTAATGTCTGTTTTTATTCTTTCCTGGATAGCCCCTGTTTTTATTTCTTTCTTTATAATTGCTTTTGTTGTCTATTGGTTTGTGAGGACAATATATTTTTCCTTTCATCTTAATTCCAGCTATAAAAGGATGAAAGAAAACAGAAAAAAAGATTGGCAGAAAATAGTATCTTCCATGGAAGGGAGTAAAGATCTTTACCACTTGGTTGTTCTTGCTATGTATAAAGAGCCTTTGGAAGTGGTAAGAGAGTCCTTTATTTCTTTAGCGGATTCTGATTGGCCGAGTGATAAAATAATCGTTGTTCTTTCTTATGAAGAGAAAGGGGGAAAAGAAGCAGAAGAAGTTGCCCAATCTATCAAAAAAGAGTTTGAGGGAAAATTTTTCAAATTAATGACAACTTGCCACCCCAAAGATTTGCCTGGAGATATTCCCGGGAAAGGATCAAATGAAACTTGGGGAGCTAAGGAAGCAAAGAGAGAAATTGTAGATGTTTTTAAAATTCCTTACAAAAATATCATTTATTCTTCTTTCGATGTTGACACTAAAGTCTTTTCAAAATATTTCAGCTGTCTTTCTTATCATTATTTAATACAAGAAAAACCAACTCAGTGCAGCTTTCAGCCCGTCCCCCTTTTTCTTAACAATATTTGGGAGACACCTCTTATCTCTCGAGTCTTTTCTTTCTCTGCTACCTTTTGGCAGATGATGTGTCAAGAAAGGCCCGAACAACTTCTCACTTTTTCTTCTCACTCCATGAGCTTCAAGGCTTTGGTCGAAGTGGGATTTCGGCAAACGAATATAATATCGGATGACTCCAGGATTTTCTGGCAGGCTTTTTTAAGATATGACGGAGATTATAAGGTTGTTCCTCTTTATTACCCGATATCAATGGATGCAAACAGTGATGTAAGCTTTATTCAAACAATGAAAAATGTTTATAAACAACAAAAGAGATGGGCTTACGGATGCGGGGATATAGCGTATTTTACTTTTGGATTTACTAAGAATAAAAGAATTTCTTTGTGGAGAAAAATTTCTCTCGGGCTTTCTATTTTTGAGGGTCATTGGTCTTGGGCCACGAATTCAATTGTAATATTTTTTCTGGGGTGGTTGCCGGTTGCGATTGGAGGCAGGGAATTCGGTCAAACTATTCTTGCTTACAGCCTTCCCAGTTTTGTGAGCAGAGTCCTGACAATTGGAATGATAGGTCTGGTTGCTTCGGGAGTTTTAGCTATTTTTCTTCTTCCTCCCAGGCCCCCGGGACAAAAAAAAGAAAGGTATGCTTCTTTTTTTCTTGAATGGTTTTTACTTCCCGTTGTTATGATCTTTTTTACTTCTTTTCCTGCTCTGGAAGCCCAAACAAGATGGATGCTGGGAAAATATATGGGTTTTTGGACAACGCCAAAAACTAGAAAGGGGGTCGGGGAAAAATAGTTTTCCCCGTGTAGGAAAACAGGAGCTCCGCCAGCTGGCGGAGCGACGTTAGAAACCGTGGGTTTCTAAGGAGTGAAACGATTTTTTGGACAACGCCAAAAGTCAGAAAAAAAGTTAAGTGATTTTCCCTGCCTTTCCTCTCTTTTTTATGCTAAAATGTTAGTATGATTTCTTTAATTATTCCTACCTTTAACGAAGAGAAATATCTTCCTTTTCTGCTTGAATCAATTAAAAAACAGGATTTTGAAGGGGATTTTGAAGTTATTGTATCTGATAACAATTCAACCGATAAAACCTTGAAAATAGCTAAAGATTTTGATTGTAAAATAACTGAAGGAGGAAGTCCTCCCGAAGCTAGAAATAAAGGAGCAAAACAGGCTAAGAGAAACATTCTTTTATTTATTGACGCAGACATTGTTTTGCCCGAAGACTTTCTTTCAAAATCTTTATCTGAGTTTAAAGAAAAAAATCTTGATGTAGCCGGTTTTTTTCTTTCTCCCAAAGAAGGCGGATGGGTTTTAAAAGCAGGGTATGCTTTTTTCTATAATTTTTTAGCTTGTTTTTTGGGAGGAAGCATTCTTCCTCACGCAACGAGCATTATTATGGCAAAGAAAGGACTTCATTCTAAGATAAAAGGCTTTGATGAATCTGTTTCGTTCGGTGAAGATTCTTTTTATGCAAGAGAAGGAAGCAAGATTGGCAAGTTCGGAATAGTCAGCTCTTCTTTCGCTTACGTTTCAACAAGAAGATTTAAAAGGGACGGACTTTTTAAAACTGTGTTAAAATATATTTTGTGTGAAATTCATATGATATTGTTTGGTCCGGTTAGGTCCAACACATTTAATTATAATTTTGGATATAAGGTTAAAAGAAGTAAGTTAATTAGAGTTTTTGAAGAAATTGTATTTTTTTCTATTATTTTAATTTTATTCCCTTTATTTATTGTCGTTTATTTGTTTTCTTTGATATTTTTAGTTAAAAGGTCTAAATCCAGAAATTCTTAAAAATATGTCTATTTACTCACTTCCGGAAATAAAAGTGCCAAAGTTTAAAGGTAAAAAAACAAATAATACTTTTTTAGTCATTATTCTTTCTCTTCTTTTTGGAGTCATAGGAGGAGTTGTAGGAGTTGGCTATGTTTACCCAATGATCGAGGATTATTCAGGCATTTTAGGGTTTAGTTTTCCCGAAAAAGTAATTGAGAAAGAAACGCTTATCGAAAAAGATTATATCCCTCAAACCTCTCACGAGGAGAGAATAATCGAATCAACCAAGGAAGCCTCTCCTTCGGTTGTAAGCATAATTGTGACCAAAGATCTTCCAGTTAGGCGTTATGGATATTTCCCTTTTGAAGAATTTTTCGATTACGAGCAAGATTATCAAAACGAAACGGAAAAACAGCAAATTGGAGGGGGAACAGGCTTTATAATATCGGAAGACGGAATGATTCTGACCAATCGGCATGTTGTTTCAGATGAAGATGCCGAATATACGGTTGTTGACAGCCAAGGAGATCAATTTTACGCTGAAGTTTTAGCACGAGATCCCGTTAAAGATCTGGCCGTAATTAAAATTGATTCAAACAAAGAACTTAAACCTTTAAAATTTGGAGATTCTGATAATCTTAAACTCGGTCAAACGGTGGTGGCTATCGGAAATGCCTTGGGAGAATTTCAAAATACTGTTTCGGTGGGAGTGGTTTCCGGGTTGAAGAGAAATGTTTTGGCTTCCGGTTCGGGACAGACGGAACAACTGGAAAATCTTATTCAAACAGACGCTGCTATTAACAGCGGTAATTCGGGGGGGCCTCTTCTGAATTTAAGAGGAGAGGTAATAGGAATTAATGTTGCCATGAGCCAGACAGCAGAGAATATCGGATTTGCCATTCCCATAAACGAAGCTAAAAGAAGCATAGAACAAGTTAAAGAAACGGGAGAAATTACTTACCCCTTTATTGGAATATATTATACTTTAATTACTCCCGAGCTTGCTCAAACATTTGGATTATCTGTTGAATATGGTGCTTGGATTGGAAGAGACGGGGAAGGAAATATGACCGAAGAAGCCATTTTCCCAGGCTCTGCAGCCGAAGAAGCAGGGTTGAGGAGAGATGATATTATCACAAAAATTAACGGTGAGAAAATTACTCAAGACAATAGTTTGGCTGAAATGATTCTTAAGTATGATCCGGGAGATACAATAGGACTGGAAGTTATCAGAGGAGGGAACAAGATGAATGTTACGGTTGTTTTAGGAAAAAGATAATTTGATTTTTTTAGCTTTTCTATTAAAATGTTAATGTATTATGATGGACGGAGGAAATTTTACCCAAAAATCTCAACAAGCAATCTTAATAGCTCAGGAAACGGCAAAGAAAAGGGGACAGCACCAAATAGATGCTGTTCACCTGCTTTTGGCTTTGCTTTCCCAAGAAGGAAGTGTTGTTCAAACTCTTCTCTTGAAGATGGGAGTTGACATAGAAGATCTTAAAAAGAAAACAGAAAATGCAGTTCAAGGCATAGCTATAATTGTGAGTCCGAAGAGTTTCGGTCAGTTTTATCTTACCCAAGACATGGCTAAAGTTTTTGAGTCCGCTAAAAACGAAAGCTCTAAAATGGGAGATGAATATATTTCCGTTGAACATTTATTCCTTTCTTTGCTTAAAACAGATACGAAAGCTCAGCAAATTCTAAAAAACTGTTCTTTTGTCAAGGACGGAGGATCTGTCCTGGAGTCAAAAATTCTTGACTACGACGAAGCTCTTAAGATTTTAATGCAGATCCGCGGAGGCCAGAAAGTAACCGATCCCAATCCGGAGTCTAAATATCAGATTTTAGAAAAATATGCCCGCAATCTTACTAAAATGGCTTCTGAAGGGAAATTGGATCCTGTTATAGGAAGGGAAGATGAAATTAGAAGATTAATGCAGGTTTTAAGTAGAAGAACAAAAAACAATCCTGTTTTAATTGGTGAGGCCGGTGTTGGTAAAACAGCTGTAGCAGAAGGCCTTGCTCAAAAGATTATAAAAGGAAATGTTCCGGAGTCTTTAAAAGAAAAAGAAATTATTGCCTTGGATCTGGGTGCTATGGTTGCCGGAACTAAATATAGGGGAGAGTTTGAAGACAGAATTAAAGCTTTTTTGAAAGAGATTAACAAGTCTAAAGGGAAATATCTTCTTTTCATAGACGAACTTCACACTTTAGTTGGAGCTGGAGGCGCGGAGGGAGCAATTGACGCTTCTAATCTTTTAAAACCAGCTTTAGCAAGAGGAGAGTTAAGAGCTATAGGGGCTACAACTTTAAAAGAGTATCAAAAGTATATTGAAAAAGATCCTGCCTTGGAAAGGAGGTTTCAGCCGATATATATTGCAGAACCTTCAATAGAGGATACGATAACAATTTTAAGAGGGATCAAAGAGAAGTACGAGGTTCATCATGGAGTTAAAATAAGGGATTCAGCTCTTGTCGCCGCAGCAGAACTGAGCGAAAGATATATTACAGATAGGTTTCTTCCCGACAAAGCAGTTGACCTTATGGATGAAGCAGCTTCTGCTTTAAGATTGGAAATTGAATCAGAGCCAACTGAATTTGATCAATTTCAGAAAGAAATTGAAAAGCTTGAAATAGAGAAAGCAGCTCTTAAAGGAGAGAAGTCAGCTTCTTTTAAAAAAAGAATGAAGGTTTTAGAAAGAAGCCTTGCTGACTTAAAAGAAAAAGCGAAAGATATTGAATTGAAATGGAAAACCGAAAGAGATTTAATAAAAGGGATAAAAGAACTTAAAAAAGAACTGGAAGATCTTAATTTTCAGGTAGAAGTTGCTCAAAGAAAGGGAGATCTTCAAGAAATGGCCGAACTAAAATACGGGAAAATACCCGAATGTTTAAAGGAAGTTAAGAAAAAAGAAAGGAAACTTGCCAGATTTCAAAAGAAGCATCATATAATAAAAGAAGAAATTACCGAGGAGGATGTAGCTCGAGTTGTTTCAAAGTGGACGGGAATTCCTGTAACAAGACTAATAGAGGAAGAGGCAAGAAAACTTGAAAGGATGGAAGATATATTAAAAAAGAGAGTGGTCGGGCAAGAAGAAGCCATTATTGCTATTTCCAATGCTATAAGAAGATCAAGGGCAGGGATATCAGAAGAGAACAGGCCTGTTGGTTCTTTTATATTCCTTGGTCCCACCGGGGTTGGTAAAACCGAAACAGCTAGAGCTCTTGCCAGATTTCTTTTCAACGATGAAAATGCTCTTGTCAGACTTGATATGTCAGAGTATATGGAAAAATATAGTGTTTCAAAAATGATTGGATCTTCTCCCGGTTATGTTGGGTATGAGGAAGGAGGACAGTTGACTGAAAAAATAAGGAGAAGGCCTTATTCTGTTATTCTTCTTGATGAAATAGAAAAAGCTCATCCGGAAGTTTTCAATATCCTTTTGCAAATACTAGAGGATGGAAGATTGACTGACTCTAAAGGAAGGGTAACTTCTTTCAAAAACACTATTTTAATTATGACTTCTAATGTTGGTTCTGAATATATTTCAGAGATGAGTTCTTTTGGATTCGTGCAAGGAAGGGATAAGGAAAAATCCAATCTCAAGGAAAAAGTAAAAGATGCACTCAAAGAGCATTTCAGGCCGGAGTTTTTAAACAGGATCGATGATATTATTATCTTTAATTATTTAAGAAAAGAAGATATTAAAAAAATTGTCGGTCTTGAGCTTGAAAAAGTAAAAAGCAGGTTGGAGAAAAAGAGAATAAAAATAAAGGTTTCTTCAAAAGCCAAAGAACTTCTTGCCGAAAAAGGGTTTGACCAAAATTTAGGAGCAAGACCTCTCAAGAGAGTTATCCAAAGGATAATTTTAGATCCTCTTTCTTTGAAGATTGTTTCAGGAGAAATAAACGAAGGAGAAAGTGTTAATATTGACTCTAAAAAAGGAGAAATTGTTTTCAGCCAAGATCCTTCAAGAAAAAGAAAAAAGAAATAAAAAACTTTTCATATGCTAAAAAATATTTTCAAAATTCTTGCCATTTTTACTGTTGGAATGGTTGGGGGAATATTTTCGGAACAAATCTTCTGGCCCTATTTTATTGAAAAACCTCTTTTTTACGAATACGGCTTGGAAAACCCCCCCATTAACGTTACGGAAAGAAAAGAAATTACAATTCAAGAAAATACTGCTTTGCAAGAATCTATAAAAAAAGTTAAAGATTCAGTGGTTGGCGTTAGAACTAAAGATTCTTATGGAAACATAAGAGAGGGATCTGGTTTTGTTATTTCTTCTGATGGATTAATTGTAACTTTGGCAGAATTAGTGCCCGCTGGTTCGGATTTTTCTTTTTTTGTGGCCGGAGAGAAACAAAGATATGAAGTTAAAGAAAGAGATCTTGAAAAAAATCTTGCTTTAATAAAGTTAGAAAGAGAAACCCTTAATGCGGTATCTTTTGGAAATATTGAAGAAAAAGAATTGGGAGAAAGGATATTTTTAGTCGGAAAGCTCTTTGATGAAAAAGGAGACCCTTTTGAAGCGGTGAACGAGGGTATAATTAAGTATTTTAAAGAAGGATTTATCCACACCGACATATTTGAAAGTAGAGTTCTTTCTGGCTCTCCCGTTTTTGACATAGAAGGCAAGGTTCTCGGGTTAAGCCAGATAGATAACCAGGG
>CAZBVF010000005.1:0-4386 GCA_964495335.1 uncultured Candidatus Saccharibacteria bacterium | reverse complement strand
GTAAACACAATAATGACAAGGAGTGGAATAGTTGAACAGACGGGGAGTGCTTGGTGGCAGATAGAATGTGAATCGGATTCAGATCCATGGGCAGGGGTTGATAATGGCTATATTTCTAACGGAAATAATGGAGCAGGGAAATGGGACAAAGAAAAAGAAGTTGCGGGCGAAGGTTCAGAGTGTGACGTTGAAGATTCTCTTTATTGTGATACAGGAGAAAAAGCAGAAAGCGGTAAGTGTGACGCAGGAGAAAATACACAAACAACTGAAAGTAGAAAAACTGATGATGGAAAAGGATGGTATTGCAAATTTACAGGTAACGTTAAGCCAGCACCAGGGTATATCGATTGTTATACTCCTACTGGTAAAATAAGTGTTAGCTGTGAAGAAGATGAGGACTTTAAAGGAATAACCTGTCCGGAAAACTTAGAAGATCATCCTCACATCGGGGAGGAATACCTTAAAGTAAGACTACTTAGAGTTGAAGGAGGGACATATCCCGAGAAAAGATGCCCGATCGGATATAAAGAGACACAATGGCAAGAATGTGACGCAGCTAAGCCCATAAATGATATTTGCCCTTATGACCCTACTAGCAAATGGGTGGAGACTTCAATGGCTTGCTGTGTTAGAACAGAAGAAGAAGAAACTATTGATGACATTCCTGATGGCACACTTCTTGAACATGACCAAGCAGCAAAATTTCTTCAAGATGGCGGCATTAATATGCCCTATGACATTTGTAAAACATCTGCTTGTGACGACCCTCTAAATTGCACTTGTCTTGAAGGATTGCCTTCACAAGCTGTAAAAAAATTAATAGACATAAATGAGGATTGTGAAGATTGTTATCTCACAATAACCAGGGGCACTGAGATATTGAATAGCCAGACAACAGAACATGGGAAAGGAGAACCTGTCATAGATCTTAGGGAAAATTCTGCTCTTGAAGAGTGGATTGAAGAAAATAGTGCCGGACCAGGAAGTGGTGCAGATTGGTGCACCAATGAAGCAGGTGCCAACAACAGTCATCTTGCAACATTGCCAGACGGATCAACGGCAGAATTTTGCAGGCACGATGTAGGATATGGAGATCACTGGCACATTAATTTTAAATAATTTTTTAATTTTAACAGAGTATTTTGCAAGAGCTAAACTCAAGTTTAGCTACTTTCAATCTTTTAGAACTAAATTTTAACTAATGTTTATTTGACGAAGAAGAAAATTAAGGTAGAATAAATCTTGAAAGGGTTTTGCTTTCAATAATCCGCCCTTATTTTTTTACAGACACTCTTGTATGCTGCCAAAGATAAAACTTCCAACTAAGAATTTAGAAGAATACAAAAGGTTAATTCCTGAACTTTCAGACCAGCTGAAAGAAACAGAAAATTTAGCCGATTCTTTAAATGGACTGAAGGTAGCAATGATAAACGCAACTCCCAGAGGAGGGGGAGTGGCTGAAATCTTAAGAAGTCTGGTGCCTTTAATGAAAGGAACAGGCATGAACGCTGAATGGTACACTATACCCCCGAAAAATGATTTCTTTAAGATAACAAAAGAGATCCATAACGGCCTCCAAGGAAAACCCTACAATTTTCCGGAAGAACATAAAAAAGAATACATAGAGCACACCAAAAGGATTGCTGAACTGATGGAAGACATGTCCGCTGATGTTTGGGTGATACACGATCCCCAGCCTCTCGGAATAATTAATTTTCTTCCCGATCTGCATCCTTCAATCAGCAGAATACACATTGACTTGAGCTCTCCCAATAAAGAAGTCTGGGAATTTCTTCTTCCTTCTTTAAAAAAATACGACAGAATAATGGTAAGTTCAGAAGATTTTGTAAAGCCGGAGATAGAAGACACTTCCTTAGTAATTCATCCGGCAATTGATCCTTTAACAGAAAAGAATAAGTCTCTTGATCTGAAAGAATCTTCAAATATTTTAAAGAGCTACGGAATATCTCCGGAAAAGCCCCTTATGTCTCAAGTATCAAGGTTTGACCCTTGGAAAGATCCTCTCGGAGTTCTTGAAGCATACAAAATAGCAAAAAAAGAAATTCCGGACCTTCAGCTAATTTTAATGGGATTGTTCCTGGCAGCAGACGACCCGGAAGCTTTCGGAGTCTTTGAAAAAGTTAAAAAAGCTACAGGCAATGATCCGGATGTTTTCCTTTTCGCCGATCCTGCAAAACTCGGAAGCATAAAAACTGACACCCTCGTTAAGGCAGTCCAGTCTTGCTCTGAGGTTATAGTCCAAAAATCTTTAAAAGAAGGATTTGGATTATCTGTGACAGAGGCCATGTGGAAGAAAAAAGCAGTAATTGCCGGAGATGCCGGAGGAGTCAAGGTTCAAATAAAAGACGGTGAAAACGGATTCTTAGTTTCAACGCCGGAAGAGACGGCAAAAAGAGTTGTTCAAATTATTAAAAACAAAAAAATGGCCGACCAGATAGGAGAAAGGGCTCATCAGACAGTTAAAGAAAAGTTTCTAATGCCAAGACTCCTTCAAGATTATTTCAAAATATTTAAAGAAATATGTTAAATCCAGAAGAAAAAAAGAAAATAATAGAAAAATACAAACTTCATAATTCGGATACCGGATCTGCGGAAGTGCAGATTGCTGTCCTGTCCGAAGAAATAAAAAGGCTTCTTTCTCATTTGAAAAAAAATCAGAAAGACGTCCACTCAAGAAGAGGTTTGTTAAAAATGGTGGCAAGAAGGAAAAAACTCCTGAATTATTTGAAAGAAAACAGTACCAGAAAATATAACGCCATCTTAAAGAAAACGGGCCTTAAAAAATAAAAGGACCGGATTTTTTATGAATATTATAAAACAAAAAGAGCAAAGAATTGCGATTTTGATAGATGTTCAAAACCTCTATCACTCCGCAAAAAATCTTTATCAGGCCAGAGTTAATTTTAAGGAAATTTTAAAAACGGCCACCGGAGGAAGAAAGCTAGTTAGAGCCTTCGGATACGTAGTAAGAACAAAAACGGGAGAAGAAAAGCCTTTTTTTGAAGCCTTAATAAAATTAGGAATAGAAACAAGGGTAAGAGATTTGCAAGAATACTATGGAGGAATGAAAAAGGCTGATTGGGATGTTGGGATTACTGTTGACGCTATAAGAATATGTTCAAATGTTGACACTGTTGTTTTAGCCTCCGGAGACGGAGACTTTCTTCAACTAATAGATTATTTAAAAAACCAAGGAAAAAGAGTAGAAGTCATTGCTTTTGGAAGATCTTCTTCTTCAAAAATAAAAGAAGCTGCTGATGAGTTTATAGACTTGGAAGACTCTCCGAGAAAATACTTAATCAGGAAAACAATTCTGACAAAACCTTCCTCTAACTCTTTTTAAATTCAAACATGATGAAAGAAGATTTTAAAATAAACCTCGGAGAAAAAGAATTCGGGGTAACAATTAACCATTTAGCTGAAAAAGCTAACGGTTCTTGCATGGTAAGGTGCGGAGACACGGTTGTTTTGGCTACAGCTGTCATGGGAGAGGAAAGAAAAGGACAAGATTTCTTCCCTTTAACAGTTGAATACCAAGAAAAGTTTTATGCAGCCGGGAAAATACTGGGATCAAGATTTATGAGAAGGGAAAACAGGCCTTCAGACGAAGCTATCTTAACTTCAAGGCTGATAGACAGAATTATAAGGCCGAGGTTTCCAAAAGGCTTTAAAAAAGAGGTTCAGATTATTATCACCTGCCTTTCCTGGGACAAAGAAAATGACGCCGACCTGCCCGGATTAATAGCATCCTCTCTGGCCTTGGGAGTTTCGGATATTCCGTGGAACGGACCTGTCGCCGGACTAAGGATAGGAAAGAAAGAAGAAGAATTCATTTTAAATCCGACTTACCAAGAAAGAGAAAGTTCAGAACTTGATATTGTTTTTGCTGTTGCTCAATCAGATTCCGATCTTCTCATCAACATGATAGAAGCAGGAGCAAAAGAAGTCAGCGAAGACGCTGTGTCCCAAGCATATATTTCAGCAAAGCCATTTCTTGAAAAATTTATTAACTTTCAAAAAGAAATAATAAAAGAAAAGGGGGAAGAAAAGGAAGAATTTATCCCTCCTTCCCCAAATGAAGAATTAGAAGCTGAGATAAACGGTTTCTTAAAAGAAAAACTCAAGCCCGCCATTTATGATAATCCAGGAATGGAAGGGGTTGAAAAGCTTGAAAAAGAACTTTTCTCTTTTCTTGAAGAGAAATATCCTGAAGAGGAAGATAAAATAAAATACGTTGCTAACTTCTTTGAAGACCAACTAGACAGGACCATAAGAGAGGAAACTCTAAAGGAAGAAAAAAGGCCTGACGGAAGGAAAATAGAAGAAATCAGAGAGATATCATGCCAAGTAGGACTCTTGAAAAGA
>CAZBVF010000004.1:0-43601 GCA_964495335.1 uncultured Candidatus Saccharibacteria bacterium | reverse complement strand
ACCAAAAAAATATTTCTGTATTGTAATAGGTAACAGACTTGTTAAGCAGGTTAGAATACCTACTGATTTTATTATTGCGGAATTAGCTCAAAAAATTGGCTTTACTTGTGAAGATATTTTTGTTAGAAATATTCCAGGGAAAAGAATGCCAATGAAAAATTCACCAACTAACATCGTGGGTGAACTTGAAGAAACAATGACAAAAGAGAGTATTGTAATTCTACGAAAAGATTAAATTAACCTAGTTCTCTTAGAAAAACAGTCGTCGATTTTTATTATTTTAACCCGAAAACCAGTGCCATGATTTCTAACTGAACCGTTGGGCCTATAATACATTCTAAAATCAACAACTATATCATCCGCCCTGACTCTCTTTTTAAATAATTCAAAATCAAAATCCTCTAAAAGATAGGCCTCGTTGAAATGAAAATATTCAGCATCTTTAACAATTTTAGAATCTGCCAAGACATAGACAAGTGCTGGTAATTTTTCTTCAAATTTAGTTCTAAGAGATTCTATATCCCAAAATATATTTATTCTTCTTCCTTTTCCCTTAACTCGGATTTTATCTTTTTCAACCGATAATTTTAGATCTTGATTATTAAATCTTTTGCATGAAAGCGTGCTATGTAATTCTTTAGATCTTTGATTGTCCCTTTTCGAATATCCAAAATTATCAAGTAATAGACGATCACGATCACCGCCCTTCGGAAGAGGTTCAAGTGTAAATAAAGTCATCATCGATTTCGCACTTTTGCGATACGACTTCAATTCTGCAATTTCTCCAATATCTGGCAAAGGTATATTATTTTCCTTAATTCCTAATAAATCTTCTAATGTTTTACCAATACCTGTATCACCACGACGATGGGTTTTTACATAGCCCATCTTTTTTATATGCTGTAATTTCTCTTTTAATGTTTTTAAATTCATAAATTATTTTATAAAATATTCGATAGTCTTTTTATAAACATCAGCTATTTTTTTCAATTCTACTATATCTATCCGCCTTTCTCCTTGCTCAATTTTAGAAATATAAGATTGGGGTTTGCCTAACTTCTCGGCAACCTCTATTTGTTTTAAGCCCGATTCTTGTCTGGCTTTTTTAAGTCGTTCAATGACTTTCTTATATTCTTTTAAATAAATACTATTTGTCATATCTTTAATATAATTGTATATCCTGTTATAGAATATCCCAAAATAGGTTTTAATAGTTAGACGAAAAAACAGCCACGAATGGCTGATTTTTCACAAAAAAGTTCCAACATTGGAAATCCACCCTATGCGGTTCCAACGCGGAATTCTGGCGGGCCCGATGGGATTCGAACCCACGATCTTCTCCGTGACAAGGAGACGAAGACTCCTGACTCTTCTACGGGCCCATTTAGTATTTTATAAGCTTTAGCAAATATATTATATTTTCTTTCTAAAAACACTTCTTTTGAAACACCTTTATACATAAAGCGAGCTAAAGCTAGTCCGTCACTATGACTAAAAACCAAAGCATATCCTCTTTTTTTCTTATTTATAAAACCGCCCTTTACACATCCTTTAAGTGCATCATGCAGTCCTTCAAGAAATTTCTTACTTCCCGAAACAAAATAAACTTGAAAGACCCAATATAATTTCCCTCTGTTTTTCCTCCAATGTTGCTTTAAATATACACCCCCGTCTCCATCAAAATAACCTCTTACAAAGTGTCTAAGAAACTTATTTGGAATATTTTTCGGAAAATTTATATTAAGGCTTTTGTTTGCAATAAGGCCAAACCTTTTGATAAACTCAACTACTTCTTTGCTCCCAATTTGTAAAACATAACAAATTTTCCATTCAGGGTTTTTATATTTTCTGACACCTATCTTATGGTTAGAGCCAAGAACAAACCTAATCTTTTCTACTATTTCTCGATCTGTTGTAGCAATTCCAAAATAACTAGAACCTCTAGGATTTTTAAAAACAAAACCATCAGCTATCATAAAACCCAAAACATATGCCATCTCATTTGACCATGTATAAAAAAAATCTTTTTTAAAGTGCCAAGGAAATTCTTTTTTTACTCTCGATTTATTATTTTCTTTTGACCGCTTGCAATAATTTTTAAGATTTAAATTCGTAAATCTCTTACTAGACCGAGTAGGTACATTAAAAAGGTAAAACCATTTAGTTACTGTAGATCGAGGAACATCTACTATCCTTCCAATTTCTCTGTGCTTTAAATTCTGATTCCAGTGTAGATTATAAAGAATTTTTGAAATAGGCTTTTTAAATTTCTTTTCAATCCGCTTAATTCTTTCTGAATCTTCAAGTTTATACATTATACTATCATAGCATATATTACAAACTTTTTTAAAAAGAAACAAATCTATGCCGGGGGCAGGAATCGAACCTACGTTAATCGCTTATGAAACGACTTTAGATGCCAATCTACTCCCCGGCATAATTTTTATAATTTAATCCACTAACCAACCCTTTAATTTTATATAAAAAGATTCAAAAAAATAATATAAATGTTGCGGGGGCACGATTTGCACGTGCGTCTCGGGGTTATGGGCCCCGCAAGGTACTACTCCTCCACCCCGCGCGTTGCCTTTGAAAAGCTTCAAGGTTACAGGGAGTATATTATCAAAAAATTACAAAGCTTGCAAGTCTTTTAGGGATTGATTAAAAATATCAAGAATTCTTTTTGTTTCATTTAAAGAGAGACTATATTCCGGATTGTATACTATCTTTTCTTTAACTTCGGAAACACTCTTTAAATTTTCAATATTAGAGATTGTTTCTTCGGGCAAATCTTTTAATTTTTCTTCTAAAGTCTCTCCCTTATACCCGAGCCTTTCCAAAACTTCGGTTAAGGTTTCTTCCGCTTCCAGGACAGCAAGCTTATATTCATCCTCAGATCCTTCTTCAACTCTTTTGATTATCTTGTTCCATTTCTTTGAAATCTTTCCAAGCCCGGCAGGCTTATGCTTCATAAACCCAGATGCATCTTCCATAAAAGAATAATTAAGCCAACTTGTTTTTAAAATACCGTAAATAATAACCGACAGAAAAAAGGCTGATATTCCAAAGAAAACAATTTTCATCCAAAACCAAACCCAGTAAAGACTTCCTTCGGGATTTAATAATGAAAAAAATATTTCCTCAGGCATATATCTTTTCAAGAAGGCTTGCAGCCTCTAATAAATTTAGATCTTCCATCCTCTGTCCCATTAAATGAATCCCCAAAGGAAGATCCCCACACTTGCTAACGGGAAGAGAAAGAGCAGGAAGGCCTGCAAGATTAGCTGGAATCATAAAAACATCCGAAAGATACATGGAAATGGGATTCGCTATTTTCTCTCCAAGTTTAAAGGGAAGAGTTGGAGAAGCAGGGGTTAAGATAAAATCAACTTCTTTGAAGGCTTTTTCAAATTCATTTCTTATTAACGTTCTTATTTTCTGGGCTCTTGCATAATATTCATCATAATATCCCGATGAAAGAGCATATGTTCCCAGCATAATTCTTCTTCTTATCTCTTCTCCAAATCCCTCTCCTCTTGATTTTAAATAAACATCATCCAAATTTTTTATTTCTTCTTTTGAAACAGAATATCCGTACTTAATTCCGTCATACCTTGCAAGGTTAGAAGAAAGCTCAGAAGACATAATAATATAATAAACAGCTAAGGCATAAGAGGTGGAGGGAAGGCTTATTTCTTTAACCTGAACACCTTCTTTCTTCATTTTTTCAATAGACTCTTTTGTCTTTTCTTTTACCTCTTTTGATATTGCTTTTTCTATTTCAGAATCATCAGAAGAAGAAAGAGGAAAAAGTTCTTTAGGAACACCAAGCTTAAGATCCTTTAGAGATTTTTTAGAAAGATTTTTAGAAAAATCCCTATTAACTTTAGTTGAATCCATCTTGTCAAAAGCTGAAATTGATTTAAAAACTAATTTAGCGTCTTCAACATTTTTTGTCACAGGACCTATTTGATCAAGGGAAGAAGCCATTGCTATCAAGCCATACCTTGAAACAGCACCGTAAGTTGGTTTGAATCCCACCGCTCCGCAAAAAGCAGCAGGCAGTCTTATGGATCCTCCCGTATCAGAACCTATGCTGAAAACGCACTGGTTGTCCCCAACAGACGCTCCGGGGCCGGAAGAAGATCCTCCCGCAACTCTTTCCGTATCAAAAGGATTCAAAGTGGGCCCAAAAGCAGAATATTCCCCCGAAGAACCAACCGCAAATTCATCAAGATTTGCTTTCCCCAAGACAATACTTCCTTCTTTTTCTAAAAAATTAACAACAGAAGCATTATAAGGAGCAATATAATTTGATAAAATCTTAGAACCTGCGGTACACTTCAACTCCTTTACCATAATATTATCTTTAACAAGACAAGGAATCCCGGCTAAGGAAGGAAGATTTTCACCTCGTGAGATTAATTTGTCAATTTCTTTGGCTTTAGTCAGCGATCCTTCTTCGTTTAAAGTTAAAACAGCGTTAATTTTTTTATTCCTTTTTTTTATTCTTTCTAAAAACGATTTCGCTAACTCAACAGCTGAAAAATCTTTTTCAACTAATCCTTTTCGTGTTTTTTTAATCGTCAAGTTTTCAGTATTCATGATTTTCTAAAACCGCTTTAACTTTTACATATTTTCCTTTTCTATCAGGAGATCTTTTTAAAAGTTCTTCTGACTTTTCTGCTGAAAAGATAGAAGCTCTGTCTTCTCTCTTAACATTTTTAACTTCAACCGTTCGGGAAGTAGGGTCAACGCCGGAAACATCAATTTCCTTTATTTTTTCAAAATAATCTAAAATGAGAGAAAGTTCCTTTGTCATTTTCTCTTTTTCTTTTTCGCTTAATCCAATTCTTGCAAGCTTGGAAATATGTTCAACTTCTTCTTTCTTGATCATAATTATTTAGGAGGTTCTAATTCTTCCGTCTTTATTAAAACCTCTCTTAATTTGTCTATGTCCTCAAGAACCATGCCCGCTCCCCGAACAACAGACGTTAAAGGATCATCTATAACATGAGTAGGGATTTTTGTTTCTTTAGCAATCAAAGCATCCAGCCCTCTCAAAAGCGATCCTCCTCCCGCAAGATATATCCCTTTCGACATAATATCAGCAAGCAATTCCGGAGGAGTTTCTTCTATCGTTAATTTTACCTCACTCACAATATTTTTAACTGATTTTTCCATAGCTTTTCTAATGTCCTTTGTAAAGACAGTAATTTCTTCCGGCAAACCCGTCACTAAATTTCTTCCCCTCAAAGACATTTCTTTTGCTTTTTTTTCCTTTTTATCAGAAGAAGTATTCTTAGAAGGATAAGCAGACCCAATATTAATCTTGACATCTTCCGCAGTTCTTTCTCCTATTAAAAGCTTGTATTCTTCCTGAGCAAAAGTAATTATATCCTCATTAAGCTTGTCTCCGGCGATTCTCAGGCTTTTTGAAAGAACTAACCCACCCAAAGAAATAACAGCAACTTCAGTAGTTCCTCCTCCTATGTCAACGATAAAATTCCCTTCTGCTTCTTGAACGGATAATCTTGCTCCAAGGGCAGCAGCCATGGGTTGCTCTATTAAATAAACTTCTCTGGCCCCGGCATTTTTAGCTGCATCTTGAACCGCTCTTTTTTCAACTTCTGTAACTCCGCACGGGATCCCTACAACCACCCTAGGACCGAAAAGGCTTGATATTTTTCCTCCTTTCACTTTTTGGATAAAATATCTTAACATTTGCTCTGTTACTTCGAAATCAGAAATAACCCCTTTAACCAAAGGTCTTGTTGCTACAATATGAGAAGGAGTCCTTCCAACCATCCTTTTAGCTTCATTCCCTATCGCTAAAACTTGACCGGTCTTTTGATTAACCGCAACCACAGAGGGTTCGGTTATAACAATCCCCTTGCCCTTCACATAAACAAGAGAGTTAGCCGTTCCCAAGTCAATAGCAACATCTTCTGACATATGTGAGATAAATTTTTTAATTTCAAACATGATTTAATATGATTGGGCAAAAATCCACTTTTCTTTAGTTTTCTTTCCGCAATAAATACATTTCCCTTCAATCTTAGATTTTTCGGAAAAACAGCGGATCGTTGCTTTTGTTTCTTTTTTAATTTCTGACTCGCATTTTGAATTCCCGCACCAGAAAACCTTTAAAAACCCCTTTTTATTCTTCATCTCTTTTTTAAACTCTCTATATTCAAAAATCTCCCTTGTTCCTTCTTTAAGCTCTTTTTTACTTTTCGAGAGAAGGTCTGATTGTATAGAATTTAAAATCTTTTTTACGTTAGAATTCAAGGAGCTGAAAGAAGAAAATTCTTTTTTACCATTATCTCTTCTTGTTAAGGTTAACTTCTTTTCTTTAATTTCTCTTTGGCCAATTTCTATCCTCAAAGGAACACCTTTAAGTTCCCATTCGTTAAACTTCCATCCGGGAGAATATTCTTCTCTTTGATCAATTTCAATTCTGAAGTTTTTTAAACTTTTTTTAATTTTCTTTAAATTTTCCTGAAATATTTTTTTATCCTCCCCTTTTTTGAAGATAGGGATAATAACAACCTGGATCGGGGCCACCTTTGGAGGAATAACAAGACCTGCGTCATCTCCGTGAACCATAATCATAGCCCCTATGCTTCTGGTGGTAAATCCCCAGGAAGTTTGCCAGGGAAACTCTTCTTTCCCTTCTCTGTCCTTAAATTTAATACCGAAAGGTTTTGAAAAATTACGGCCCAAATCATGAGAAGTTGCTCCTTGAAGAGCTTTCCCATCAGGCATCAAAGCTTCAAAGGTGTAAGTTTCTTCCGCTCCCGGAAATTTTTCAAGCTCACTCTTTACTCCCCAAAATCCATCAATAGCAAGAAAATCGCGATAAATTTTAATGTAAGCCTTCAGTGCTTTTTTAACAAAATCCAAAGATTCTTTATGTGTTTCGTGAACAGTATGCCCTTCTTGCCACAGAAATTCACTTGTTCTTAAAAAAAGCCTGGGCCTTTTTTCCCATCTGACAACATTACACCATTGATTAATGAGAACAGGCAAGTCCCTCCAAGAGTTAATCCACTTAGCATAAGTGTGATACATAACAGTTTCTGAGGTAGGTCTTACAATTAATCTCTCTTCCAATTTCTTCCCCCCGCCAATAGTAACAACCGCAAGCTCAGGTGAAAATCCTTCCACATGTTCTTTTTCTTTTTTAAGAAAACTTTCGGGAATAAAAAGAGGAAAGTAAGCATTTTTTACTCCCATTTTTTTTATTTCATCATCAAGAGCTTTTTTAATATTTTCCCAAACAGCAAACCCGTAAGGATTAAAAATCTGGCATCCTTTAACGGGAGCATATTCGGCCATTCCAGACTTCAGAACAACATCCGTATACCATTTTGAAAAATTTTCTGCTTTCTTCGCTATTTCTTTTTTTTCAAAGTTTTTCTTCATAAAAATTAAAGAAATCTTGGAATGTCAAATCTAATAGTAACATAAGCCAAGAGAAGAATTAAAACCATGAAAAAGAAAGTGCTTATCTTTTGTTCAAGTTGAGGAGAGACAGGCTTTCCTCTTATAGATTCAATTCCTAAAAAAACAATTTTTCCTCCATCCAAAGCAGGTATAGGAAGAATATTTGCCAAGGCAAGAGCAACAGAGATCAATGAGATTAAATAGAAGAAATAGTTAATACCCATCTCGAAATATTCCGTCAAAAGAGTAAAGATTCCCAAAGGACCTCTCATCTCAAGATTAACTCCCGAAGGAAGTTCTTCAACTCCGGCAAGATCCTTAATGGCCATAACCCATCCGTCTAAAACACTTAAGGTCATAATGCCCGTAAGTCTTGCTCCCTCAAAGGGAGCTTTGTACCAAGGAGATTTCTTGAGAGCAATTCTTGCCAAACCTACTCCCATGGGCCCTTCTTTTTCCGGGGAATCAATTCGGGGAACAATGGAAAATTCCTTAACTTCATTTCCTCTTTTTATCTTCAAAACTACCTCCTCTCCTTTGTAAGAATTAATAATTTCTTGTACTTGGCCTAACTTATCAACCTCTTCAAAACCTTTATCGGGAACTTTTATGCCCAAAATAATATCTGCAACTTCAAGTTCTGACTGCTCAGCTGGCGAATCTTTGGCAATCCCTATAATTTGCACTTTTGGATTTGTCAGTCCTGTTTCAGTATCAGAAACTGCCGTTGGCATCCCCCAAACCCCGGAAACTAAAGAAAGAAGTATTATAGCAACAATCCAGAAAGACAAAACTCCCCCCAAGACAATAAGCATTCTCTGCCACATAGGATGATTTGCAAAACTTCTGTAATCTTCAAGATCTCCCCCTTCTCCTTCTTCAATTTCTCCCTTAACTTTAACAAAAGCACCGAAAGGAATAAGGTTCACAGAATAAAGAGTTTCTCCTATTTTTTTTCCGAAAAGACGGGGAGGATATCCGACTCCGAATTCTTCAACCTTAACCCCGCATTTTTTAGCTATAATAAAATGACCGAACTCATGAATAATCAAAAGGGCAAAAATAGCTAAAAAAGCAACAATAAAAGTAGTTATCATGATAATAAAAAAAGAATGCTATCCTGCTGAAATAATTTTTTTCAGACAGAAAAAGATCTGTTAATTTATTCTTTTATCTCGTTTATTTTTCTCTCCGAGATTTCTTCAACTTTTTGATTTTGTTCATCAATCACTTCCTGGAGTTCATCTTTGGCCTTAAACTTTTCATCTTCTCCTATCTCCCCGTCCTTGAATTTTTCTTGAATTTCTTTCCAAGCTTCATCTCTCCATTTTCTAATTGTTTTTCTCGCTTCTTCTTTCTTGTCTGAAATAAGCTTTAATAAATCTTTCCTGAATTCTTCCGTCAAAGAAGGAAAGTTAACTCTTATCAAATCCTTTTCCACGACAGGAGAAAGTCCTGTATCTGACTTGTGAACAGTTTTCTCTATCGGTTCTAAATAAGATTTATCCCAAGGCTGAATAATCACCTGGCGGGAACCTTGTAAAGTGACAGAAGCTAAGCTCTTAAGAGGCATTTTTTGACCGAAACAATCAATCATTAGATCTTCAATAAGAGAAATAGAGGGTTTTCCTCCTCTGATTTTTCCAAGTTCTCCTCGAAAAAAATCAACAACTTTTTCAAGTTCTGGCTTTATTTTTTCTATTGATTCTTTATAAGACATAACTATTTAAACTATACCAAAAGTTAAAGTTTCTGTCGAGATTAAAAAAAGAGACAGAAATATTCTGTCTCTTTTATTTTTTTATATAATTCAATCCAACCTTAGTAAAATTTCTTCATTATCCTTTTCAAGAATTTCAGATGGGCCTCTTGTTTTTTGATTTTTGAAAATAAGATTATCTTTAAAAAGCCAAAAAGTTGCCCAGATTAACTTTTTAATTACAGGATACGACCATCTAGCTTCAGGTGCATCCATAATTAGCAACCTTTTTTCTCCATCTCCATCTTCAACAACGATTCTAAGTCCCTTCACTTTGTTCATTTTCTTCCTCCTTATTAAATTTTTAATAACTTTATTATATCAGTTTTAAAATAAAAAGTCAAATTAAAGCTCGATCATTAAAATTTCCAAAGCCAATCTCGGATTTACATTCGTTGTTGATATAATTTTCTTTAAATTCTGAATCAACTTTAAAATCTTTTCTGTTTCCTCTAAAGTATATTTCCCGGAACTTTTCCCTCTCGCTTTTTTCAATAAAGCTTGCCTGAAATATTCGGTCCAAAATTCCAGTATTTCTTTCAATTCTCTGGGATTTTTGCTAGCAGTTTCCGCATATTCAAATTTAGTTTTGAGGTCAGACTTTACCAATTTTAAAATTTCCTTAATTTTCATCTTTTCTTCTCTTATCTTCCCGGGATCTGAAATAAAGTTATGGGCTCTACCTGGTTTCCCTCGAGAAAGATCAACAATATCATTTATTTCCTTCTCTGGAATATTTTTTTTCTTTAGCCAGTCTGCTATCTCTTTGTCGGGAACTCTATAAAATTTAATTTCTTGAGCTCTCGATCTAATGGTGGAAAGAAGCGTTTTGGGAAGAGAAGTTAAGAGTATAAAAAGAGCGTTTCCTTTAGGTTCTTCTAAAAGCTTTAAAAAAGAACTTTGAGCGTCCCTTCTCATTAAGTGAGTATCATCTATAACCGCTATCTTAAAAGGAGAAGAAAAGGTTCCGAGATTGAAAAAAGAAACCATTTCTCTTATTTTGGATATTTTTATTTCTGGCTTTTGAATTTTATTTTCTCTCCCTTTCTGCGAAACAGGTTCTATAAATAAAAAATCGGGGTGATTCCCGCTCTCAATCTTTTCTACGTCACACTTCAAGAGAATGCTTGCAAACTCAAAAGCTATCTTTTTTTTGCCTATTTCATCTTCCCCTGAGAACAAAAGGGCATGAGGGATCTTCCCCGATTCTGCTAACTTTTTGAGATAATTTAATTGAAAATGATGCCCTATAACCATAAATATTAAAAGAGCAAAATTATTTTCTTTTGCTCATTATGCTCTTCTTGTAAAGATCCAAGTTTTCAAGAACCACACCCGTTCCTTTTGCAACACAGAATAAAGGCTCTTTTGCTATTGAGCAAGGAACACCGGTAGAATCTACAATTAACTTATCTATGTTTTTTAAAAGCGCTCCTCCTCCCGAAACCACCATTCCTTTGTCCATAATGTCTGCGGAAAGTTCCGGAGGAGTAATTCTTAAAACTTGCTTTATGGCTTTAATAATCTCTTGCAAAGAATCGGAGATAGCCTCGGAAACTTCATTTGAAGAAATCTTTATAGTCTTGGGCAATCCCAACATTAAGTCGTTTCCTCTTATTTCTAAAGTTTTAGGATCTTTAACCTTCAAAGCATTGCCTATCTTTATTTTTATTTCTTCGCTAGTTTTATTTCCTATAGCAAGATTATATTTTTCTTTAATAAAATCGGATATTGCCTTGTCTAGCTTATCTCCCCCCACTCTAGCAGAGCTTGAAGTAACCAATCCTCCCAAAGAAATAACGGCAACTTCCGATGTCCCTCCCCCAATATCAACAATAAGATTCCCGGAACAAGAATTAATCGGGATACCGGCACCAATAGCAGCTAAAATTGGCTCCTTGGCAACATAAGCCTGCTTTGCGCCCGCACCAATAGCAGCTTCGATAACAGCTCTTCTTTCTGTTGAAGTAATTCCTGCCGGGATAGAAATCATTAGCTCGGGTTTGAAAAACTGATAAGAAGGAACCGTTTTTTTTATAAAATAAGAAAGCATTGCCTGGGTAACTCTGAAGTCAGCAATAACACCATCCTTTAAGGGTCGAAAAACTCTAATAGTGTCGGGAGTTCTTCCTGTCATTTCTTTAGCTTCTTCTCCCACAGCTAAAATCTTGTTCTCATCCACAGAAACGGCAACAGTTGAGGGCTCTCTTAAAACAATTCCTTTGTTAGGAACGAAAACAAGAGAATTGCATGTTCCAAGATCAATACCAATTTTTTTTACAAACATATATTTTAAAGTTTTTATTAAGATTCAATTCTTTTAATATCAGCTCCAATTTTAGTCAGTCTTTCTTCTATTTTTTCATATCCCCTGTCAATTTGATAAATGTTTTTTACAATAGTTTTTCCTTTAGCGATTAACCCAGCCATAATCAAAGCTGCCCCGCCTCTCAAATCTAATGACTTTAATTCTCTTCCGTAAAGCTCTGTTGGTCCGTTTACAATAGCCCTGTGGGGATCAGCAAAATATATTTCCGCTCCCATTTTTGTCAATTCTTCCAAATACTTTAATCTGCTTTCGTAAAGAGGATCATGAATTAAAGTAGATCCTTCACTTTGAGTTGATAAAACTCCAAAAGCGGAAAGAAGGTCCGAGGGAATGCCCGGGTAAGGAAGACTTTGTATTTTTTTTATCTTCAGAGAATCCCAAGGCTTTACCCGAACAGAAGCTAAATTCCCTTTTTTTTCAACTATCTCTATCGGCACTCCAAAATCTCTCAGCTTCTTAAGGGGAAATTCAAGAAAAGGAATCTCAACATTCTTTACCAAAACATTTCCCTTACTAGCAGCTGCAGTTAGAATAAAACTCCCCGCTTCGGGAGGATCATACATTAAATCATGTTTTACCCCCTTAAGCTTTTTAGAACCTTCAATAACAAGGCTATGAGTTCCAAAACCTTCTATCTTGACTCCCATCTTCATCAAGAATCTTGAAAGTTCTTGAACCGGATAATCAGCATCTGCTAATTTCAAAATTACTTTACCGGGATTTAAAGCAGAAAACAAAAGAATGTTTTCTGTTGCTGTAACGCTCAATTCATCAAGTATAATTTCCTTTTCTAAAGGTTTTGACTTTAAAGAGATTTCAAAATGTTTTTCTGTTTTTTTAATAGTAGCTCCCAGTTGCCTAAATGCGTCCAAGTGAGTATCTATGGGACGAACTCCTATTAAACATCCTCCCGGCCTTGCAATCCTTACTTCCTCAAAACGAGAAAGCAAAGATCCCAAAAGAAGAACAGATCCTCTTAAAAGGGAAACCAGCTCCTCTTTTATCTTTCCCGGATCAGCATTTCTAGAATTAATTTTAACAGTTCTTTCCCCTTTCCAATCAATCTCAACCCCCATGCTTTTTAAGATCTCTATCATTCTGAAAACATCTTCAATCAAAGGAAGATTTGATATCTCGCAATCTTCATCGGTTAAAAGAGAGGCTGCCAAAAGAGGAAAAGAAGCATTTTTTGCTCCTCCTGCTTCAATGGTACCTTCAAGAGATTTTCCACCGTTAATTGCGAAACTGGAAGAATCTCTGTTTTTTAAAGACTGGCTCATCATCATTGTTATTCTAAATTAATTTAAGCCTTTTGGCAAGATAGAAAATTTTAAGGTATAATAGAAAAACAATGAAAAAGAAAACCAGAACTCTTCTATTTTTCTTCTGTTTTGCTTTATTTCTAATCCTAACTCCAATTATTATTCTTTATTGCCAAGGATATAGGTTTGATTTTAGCTGGGAAGAAGGAAAAGCAAGGTTTGTCCAAACAGGGGGATTGTATATTAAAGCTTTACCCAGGACATCAGAAGTTTATCTTGATGGAAAATTAAAGAAAAAAACTTCTTTTCTGGCAGGAACAGCTCTGACAAAAAATCTTATGCCTAACTCATATTACGTGGAGGTGGCCAAAGAAGGATATAAAAGATGGGCAAAAGAGCTGGAAATTGAAGAAGCTTCTGTTACAGAAGCAAAAAATATTATTCTTTTCCCAAAAGAATTCCAATTCCAAATTTTAACTAAAAAAGTAAATGATTTTTGGCTTTCTCCCGATAAAGAAAAAATAATAACCCTGGAGACTTCCTCCAACGATTCTGAAAAATGGAGCTTAAAAATGTTTGATATAGAAAGAAACATTAAAAGTTACCTTGTTAACGAAGAAGATATCCATCCGGAAAAAGCAGAATTTCTTAAATTATCTTTTGAAGAAGAAGAAAACCAGATAAATCTAACTGTTGGGTTAAAAGAACAAATTCGAGAAATTTCTCTTGATCTGAGTAAATCTCCTCCTTTAATTGAAGAAAGAGAGAAAGAAAAAGTCCCCTCTTATTTTCTATCTTACAAGAAATCAAACGGGAAAGTTTATTACCTTGATAATTCAGGGCATCTTTATCAAACGGAAAATTCTTTTGAGCCAAAAATGAAACTTACAGAAGAGCCTTTTCCTGTAAAACAAGAAACAGAATATATTCTTGACATCTTTTCAGGGCAATTTTTCTTGAGAGAAGAGAATGAATTATATACTCTCAATAAAGAATCCAAGTCATTTGAAAGAATATTTGACAATGTGTCTGGAATAAAAGCATCTTTCAATGAAGATAAATTAGCTGTTTTTTCTGAAAAAGAAATAAAAATTCTTTTTTTAAGAGATATAAACGAACAACCTTCAAGAAAAGCCGGAGAAGAAATACTCATTACCAGACTTTCAGAAAACATAGAGAACATATTTTGGCTTAACCCGGACTATTTAATATTCACAGCAGGAAATACCATTAAAGTCTCTGAGATAGACAACAGAGACAGGATAAACAATTATGAGTTGGGCAGTTTTGAAAATCCAAAAATGATATGGAACGACAGAAACAAAAAAGTTTACATTCTTTCCGAAAACAATCTTTATTCTTCGGAAAACCAGCTAATTCCATAACTCAAACCGAAGCAAAAGGATTGTCTTTAATATAAAATCTCCAGGGTTTTTTAGCCCATCCCCCCGCATAATCAATCCCGATTCTCTTTGAAGCAGCAATCTGCTTTTTTTTAATTTCAATCCCCTTTTCGATCCAAATTCTTTTTGAAGTAACCAAATCCTCACCATTAAAAGACTTGTCAAGATTCATCCACCTGCAAAGCCTTCCCGGACCGGCACAATTTTTTCTTAAAAAATTAAGCCTTTTCTTTTCCGTATTGCCTTCAGGATTAATACCTTCAACGGGCTCAAGAGCTCTTATTAAAACGCATTCCGGTTTTTCTTTTTTTGAAGTAACAACATTAAATTGCCAATACATCCCATAACATAGATAGATATAAACAAGCCCTCCTTTATCATATTCTATCTTGTTTCTTTCCGTAATTTTACCTCCAGAAGCATGGCTGGCTTTATCTTCAGGTCCAATATAAGCTTCCGTTTCAACTATTCTTCCAACCATTTTTTTATTATCCTGGACTCTTACCATTAGTTTTCCTAAAAGTTCTTTGGCAACAGTTAATGTTTCTCTAGTATAAAATTTTCTTCCTAATCTTTGCATTATAATTATTTTAACATATTAAAAAACGTTCCTGTCCCGTTGGGACCTGAACGTTTAATGTTTTTACAATAATAATTTTATCGTTTTTTCCATTGAGGAGCTCTTCTGGCCCTCTTTAATCCAAATTTCTTCCTTTCTCTCATTCGAGAATCTCTTGTTAAAAATCCTGATTTTTTAAGACGTTTTTTGAAGTCGGGGTTAAGGCTGACAAGGGCTCTGGAAATTCCATGCCTTATAGCCTCTGCCTGAGCATTAACTCCTCCTCCCTTAACCAAAGCGCTTATCTTAAACTTATCAAGACAATTCATTTTAACCAGAGCTGACTGAGCTTTTTCCTGAAGATCTAGAGTCGGAAAATATTCATTAAAAGGTTTCTGGTTCACCAAAAAATCCTTCTTTCCCTTAGTCCAAACTCTAACCCTAGCAACGGCGCTTTTCCTTCTTCCGATTGATTCAAGGTATCGAGAATCATCAGAAACGGGAGTCTTTTCTTTCTTTTCCACCTTCTCTTTCTTCTCTGCCTTTTCCTTAACGCTGGCTTTTTTGGGAGAAGGTTTCTTTATTTCTTTTTTAGTTGTTTTTTTTGTTTCCGGCATGTTCTTTATTCAAATTTTAACCTTTTAAGCTGTTCTGCCCTAAGTTTATTATCAGGCAACATTCCAAACACGGCTTTTTTAAAAACTTCCGAAGGATCTCTCTTGAAAAGTTTTTTCATCGGAATCTCTTTTAGTGAACCAATATATCCGCTGTGCCTGTAATATTTTTTATCGTCCATTTTTTTCCCTGTAACTTTTATATCTTTAATATTTTTAATAACTACAAAATCCCCCTCATCTTTATAGGGAACAAATTCGGCCTTATGCTTTCCTCTCAACAAAATAGCTACTTTCACAGCCAATCTTCCTAGAATTTTTCCGCTTGCATCAATTTTGTGGGTTTCTCTTTTCATAAAATTATTTAACGAATTCAAAAAAAACAATACTAGCTCCATCAGAAATTCTCGGACCAAGCTTAGTGATCCTGGTGTAACCACCCTTTCTCTCTTCATATCTTGGAGCAATTTCAGAAATTAATTTTTTGACTAATTTTTCGGGAAAATTACGAAGAAGTCTTCTTCTTGAAGAAAGATCATTTTTTTTAGCAAGAGTAATCGATTTTTCAACCAAAATTCTTGCTTCTTTAGCTTTCTGTTCGGTCGTTTTTATTCTCTCTTTAAGAATAAGAGAACCAGCCACCAATCTTAATAATGATTCTCTTTGACTCTTTTCCCTATGAAATTTTCTTCCTTTTTTCTGCTTTTTCATGAAATTACTTTAATTCTAAGTCCATTTTCTTTAAAGCTTTTTTTATTTCCCCAACTCCTTTCTTGCCTAAACCTTCAAAACTAAGGATATCTTCTTCTGACTTTTTAATAAGTCCGGCAACAGTTTTTACGCTATTTTCCAAAAGAACATTGCAGGTTTTAGAAGAAAGATTCATGTCTTCAATTTTAATCTTTGTTAAATCTTCCTTATTTTCTTTCTTTTCTTCTTTCTTTTCTTCTTTCTTTTCTTCTTTGTCCTCAGGCTCAGTCTTAATAGATTCTAGGTTTTTTATTAAAATCTCAGAAGCTTTATCAATAGCTTCTTTGGGAGAAATAGTTCCGTCCGTTTCCATTTCTATTTTCAATCGGTCATAATCAGTTCTATCTCCAACTCTCATATTCTCTACCTTAAAAGACACTTTTCTCACAGGGGTATAGGCCGCATCCAAGGAAATCTCTCCAATTTCTGATTTTTCTTTTTTCCTTGTCTCAAGCGGCTCATATCCAGTCCCTTTTTCAATAGTAATTTCCATCTCTATCTCCGCTGACTTTGAAGTCAATGTACAAACAGGCAAATCTTTACTAACTAACTCAACTTGCGTTGGAAGTTTAAAGTCAGAGGCTTTCACTTTCTTTTCTCCCTTAACAAAAAGAGTTGCTTTTTGAGGTTCTGGATCGAAAAGTTTAAATCTTAACTGTTTCAAGTTTAAAATTATATTTATTACATCTTCTGAAACGTTTGGTATGGTTGAAAATTCGTGATTAGCTCCTTTTATTTTAACGCGGGTAATAGCTGCTCCTTCCAGAGAAGAAAGCAAAACTCTTCTCAAGGAATTTCCAATAGTCATCCCATATCCGGGATAAAGCCCCTCTATTTCAATTAAGGCTTCGTTTTCTCCTTTTTCAATTATTTTTGGTTTAGAAGGTAAAGGAATCATAAATTATTTTGATTTATTAAACGTATAAACAAGTTTTCGGATGTTTAAACGTTTGAATGGTTAATTAGCGAGAATAAAACTCAAATATTGAAGATATTTCTGCCGGGGGATTTACTTCCTCCAGGCTAGGCTTTCCGGTAACTTCTCCTTCAAGCTTCGTTTTGTCTAGTTTAAGCCAAGAAGGAGCCTGATGTTTTTTAATATTTAAAGTGATGTCTTTGAAAACATTTTTTCCGACCGAATTTTTTCTCACAGAAACCTTATCCCCGACTTTTAATTTGTATGAAGGGATATTTATGGGTTTTTCGTTTATCAAAAAATGTCCGTGAGAAACCATTTGTCTTGCGTGAGAATGAGAAGAGGCAAGTCCAAGTTTTAGAACAACATTGTCCATTCTTGATTCTAATTCTTGAATCAGAAATTCAGCCGAGTTCTCATTGCTTTTTCTTTTTCTTAAAGCTTCTTTTATATAATTTCTGAATTGGTGTTCGCTCAAATTATACCAATTTTTAATCTTTTGTTTTTCTTTTAATTCTTTCCCATATTCGGAAAGCGACTTAGTTCTTCTTTTCCCTTTTGCTCCGGGAGGATAAGGTTTTTTGTTTATGGGACACTTAACAGAAAAACACTTTTCTCCTTTAAGGAAAAGTTTTTCTCCTTGCCTTCTACATACTTTACATTTTTTTGATTCAGCACTCATAATTAAACACGTCTTACTTTGGGAGGCCTGCATCCGTTATGAGGAACAGGGGTTAAATCTTTAATTAATTCTATTTCAATATCTCTGGAACCGAATGATCTCAACGCAGAGTCTCTTCCCGAACCAACTCCTTTGACAAAAATGGATACTTTCTTAATTTTCATCCTATTTAAAATATCAATCATTCCTCCTGCCACCTTTGATGCTGCGAAGGGAGTTGCTTTTTTGGTTCCCTTAAATCCTATTTTACCAGCGCTTGTTTGAGCCAAAGCGTTACCGTTAGGATCAGTTAAGGTAATAATAATATTATTATAAGTAGAATTAATATAAATTCTCCCCTCTTTAACGTTTGAGGATGAAAATTTTGCGCTTTTTTCCAGTTTTTTTTCTACTCCCTCTCTTTCCTTTAAAAGCTCTTCTTCTGTTTTACTAATAATTCTCTTTTTTCCCATAATTAATTTATTATTTTGGTGTTGGAGCCGGCTTCCTTCCCGAGCCCACCGTTCTTCTTACATTACCTCTGATTGTCCTGCTATTGCTTTTAGTTCTCTGGCCTCTTGCGGGAAGATTCTTAGCATGGCGCATCCCTTTCCAGCATCCGATATCTTTCATTCTCTTAATAGACATCATTTTTTCCCTCCTCAAGTCTCCCTCAATTTTATATTCTTTCTCAATAATCTCTCTTAACCTATTAATCTCGTCAGGTTTTATTTCCGAAGCCTTGATTGAAGGTTTAACGTTGGCCTTTGAAAGAATTTCTTCACTTAAAGAACTTCCTATTCCGTGAATATAGGTTAAAGCAATTTTTATTTGTTTGTCATCGGGAATATTTATCCCTGCTATTCTTGGCATAATTATCCTTGTTTTTGTTTATGTTTTGGATTTTTGCAAATAACACGAACTCTTCCCTTTCGACGAACAACCTTACAATCCTTACAAATTTTTTTTACTGATGATCTTATTTTCATTTTATTATTTTCCTCTATAAACTATCCTCCCTTTTGTATCATCATAGGGAGTCATTTCAACTGTAACTCTGTCTCCGGGTAAAACTTTTATCCTGTGAACTCTAAGCTTGCCCGCTAAATGAGCCAGGATTAAATCTCCTTCGTCCAATTTTACTCTAAACAAAGTCCCTGGTAGTGCTTCCAGGACTTGGCCACTTTTACGAAAGACTTTTTTAGTTTTTTCTGAAATCATTAAACAAAACTAAAATATCAGAAAAAGATGATTTGGTCAACCCCCATTACTTTATTTTCCTAAGTTCTAGGATAGTTTTAACAACCGTATCCGGATTTAGAGACATACTTTCAATCCCTTCTTTGAATAAGAAGGCGGCAAATTCAGGGTAATCGCTCGGAGCCTGACCGCAAATACCACAATACTTATTTTCCTTTTTACAAGCACGGATAACGTCTTTTATCATTTCTTTCACAGCCGGATTTCTTTCGTCTCCAATTTTTTGCAAAGAAGCATTATCTCTGTCAATTCCCAAAACCAATTGAGTCAAGTCATTGCTCCCGATAGAACAACCGTCAAATATTTTCAAAAACTCTTTAACAGAAACAACATTAGAAGGAATCTCGCACATCACATAAACTTTCAAATCTTTCTTTTTCTTTCTCAACCCCGAAGCTTTAATTAAATCCAGAGTCTTTTTCCCTTCCTCAGCAGTTCTGCAAAAAGGAACCATTAAAGAAACATTATCAAGACCAAAAACATTTCTAACCCTTTTTATTGCCTCAAGCTCCATTTTGAAAGCAGGCTGGAATTCTTTATCCGTATATCTTGAAGCCCCTCTAAATCCTAACATTGGATTAGATTCTTCTTTTTCAAAAAGATTTCCCCCGATTAAATTTCTGTATTCGTTGGTTTTAAAATCGGAAAGCCTTACTATCACTTCTTTTGGGTAAAAAGCAGCAGCAATTTGAGCTACTCCTTCAGCCAATTCTTTGACAAAAAATTCTCTTTTATCTTTGTGTTCGACCGTTATTTCCTCTATTTTCTTTTTTAGTTTTTTATCTTTAAGATTTTTAAAATGATAAAGAGCCAAAGGATGAACTCTTATCTTCTCAGCTATTATAAACTCCTCTCTGGCCAAACCTACTCCTTCGTTGGGAAGAAAAGAGTTTTTAAAAGCAATTTCCGGAGCTCCCACATTCATCATGATTTTAGTTTTTAACTTCTTTCCTTCTTCTAATTTGTATTTTTTAACCTTAAAAGGAACATCTCCCTTAAAAACTCTTCCTCTCAATCCCTGAGTACAGTCAATAGTAACCTTATCTCCATTTTTTAAAACTTCGCTCGCACTCCCGGTTCCCACAATACAAGGTATTCCAAGCTCTCTTGAGATAATAGCACTATGACAAGTCTTCCCCCCTTCATCGGTAATAATTGCAGAAGCCATTCCCATAATGCTCGTCCAGTCCGGATCAGTCATTTTAGTAACCAACACCTCTCCCTTTTTAAAAGTGGCAATTTTAGAAACATCGTTAATCACTCTGACTTTCCCTTTTCCTATTTTATCTCCAATGGCTATTCCTTCTAAAATAGGTTTTTTGGAAGAGTCAATTTTATAATCCTTGTATTCTTTTTTCTTTTCCAGAGAGTGAACCGTTTCGGGTCTTGACTGAACAATGAAAAGCTCTCCCGTTTTCCCGTCTTTTGCCCACTCTATGTCTTGGGGCATCCATTTGCCAAACTTGTTTGAATAATGTTCTTCAATTAAACAAGCCCACTTAGAAAGAGTTAGAATCTCTTTATCGGAAAGAGAAAATTCAAGTTTCTTTTTATCAGAGACAGTCTCTTCTTTTAATCCTCCTTTTTTACCGTAAACATATTTTTTGGATTTCCTCCCAAGGTTTTTAACGATAATGGAATCAAATCCTTTTTTCAGGGTCGGCTTGAAAACGTAAAAATTGTCAGGAGTAATTCTTCCCTGAACAATCATTTCTCCAATGCCCCAAACAGAGTTAATCAAAACTACATCCTTAAATCCGGTTTCAGTATCAACGCTAAACATTATCCCCGAAGAAGCCAAGTCAGACCTGACCATTTTAGATATTCCAACAGACAAAGCAATGTCTAAATGGCCAAATCCCTTTTGCTCTCTGTAAGAAATTGCTCTGTTGGTAAAAAGTGAAGCCATGCACTTTTTAGCGGACTTTAAAACCTCTTTCTCTCCCGAAACATTCAAAAAGGTCTCATGTTGGCCCGCAAAACTCGCCGTGGGAAGATCTTCTGCTGTCGCTGAAGAACGAACCGCAGTATCGGTATTTTTCTCTTTATATTCTTTGGAAAGTTTCTTGTAGTTTTCAATAATTTCTTCTTTCAAGTCTTCGGGAAATTCACTTTTTAATATAAGGCTGCGAACTTTTTCCCCTGTTTTTTGCAAACTTTTAATGCTTTCAGGATTAAAAGCCTTGAAAGCTTCTTTTATTTTCTCATCAATTTTGTTTTCTTTTAAAAAATACCAGTAAGCTCTGGATGTTAAAGCAAAACCATTTGAAATATTAACTCCTTTCTTTTTCAACTCAGAATACATTTCACCGAGAGAAGCATTTTTCCCCCCAACCAAAGGAGTGTCTTCGGAAGAAAGATCTTTAAACCAAAGAATATTTTTTTCTTTTTTTTGCATAATTATTTAATTAATTTAATTACTTTTTTAGCGATTGCCCTTTCCTCGTCAGGCTTTATAACTCTTGTTTTTGTTAAAAAAGGCAGATTGGAAAGCACCGCATTTCTGGTTTTTGCCTTGCCTGATCCTATCGTTCCCGTGAAAACAATTAAGTCACAACCTCCTAAAATAGCGTAGTAAGAGCCAATATATTTTTTTATTCTGTAAATAAAAATATCAAAAGCAAGCTTTGCTTTTTTATTTCCTTTCTTAATTTCTTTAAAAAGATCGATCATGTTTGAAATCCCGGAGATTCCTTTTATTCCCGATTCTGAATAAAGAACTTTTTTAGCTTTTTGATATCCGTAATCTTTACAAATTTCCAAAACGATTCCCGGATCGATATCTCCCGTTCTCGTCATCATCATTAATCCCTCAAGAGGGGTAAACCCCATGGAAGTGTCAATTGCTTTTCCTCTGTTAATTGCTGTAATACTTGAACCTCCTCCTAAATGACAACTGATAATTTTCGCTTTTTTAAAATTAATTCCCTCTTCTTCTGATGCTACTTGGGCAGCATATTCGTGAGAGATCCCATGAAATCCGAATCTCTTAAATCCTTTTTTTCTGATGTTTCCAGGCAAGGGATAAATATATGATTTTTGGGGAAGATTTTTATAAAATTCAGTGTCAAAGACAGCAACCTGTTTTGATTTTTTAAAAAAACTTATCGCACTTTTAATTCCTAAAACATTAAAAGGATTGTGCAGAGGAGCGAAATCATTCAATTTTTCTAACTTTTTAATGTCTTTTTTTCCAATAAAAACTGTTTCTTTAAATTTTTCCCCTCCGTGAACAACTCTATGGCCGATATAGTCAATATTCTGATTTTTCAAAAAACTTAGCTCTTCTTTCAATTTTTTTCCAAACAACTTTTGATTAAAAACACTGACTTCCCTTTCTTTCAAAACCTTTAAATTCAAGTCAAATAACTTCCATTTTATAGATTGGCTCCCGCAGTTTAAAACTAATATCATAAAAAAAAGAATAACTTTAAATTACTCTTTTATTATCTCATCTTTAAAGAATAAAATCAAAAAATTGATTATCTGACTATCGTCCCAAAACCTTCTTTTTCAATCCCCGCAGCATTTCCTTCGTCCGTATCAATATGCATTGACAGGGAAAATTTTTCATCAACCCTGACAATCACTTTATTGAAAATTAAGGATCTCTCTCCTTCTATTTTTACCGAAATAGAATCACCATTTTTAACTCTTAGCTTTTTTGCATCCTCTGGATTACAATGAAGATGTCTTTTAGCAACAATCACTCCTTTTCCCAGATCCATTCTACCAACCGGTCCTTCTATTGTTATACTTCCGCTTCCCTCAAGATCTCCCGAAAGCCTTAAAGGGGGGTTCGTTTTCAAAGAATAGGCATCAGTTCTTGAAATTTCCACTTGGGTTTCCTCCCTTAAAGGACCTAAAATTCTTACTCCTTCAATCCTTTCTCCTCCTTTTATTAAATTTACCTTTTCTTTTGTGGCAAAGTCATTTCCCTGAGTTAATGATTTTTCTTTTTCAAGCTCAAATCCGGAGCCAAAAAGAAATTCCAAATCATCTTTTGAAATATGAATATGGCGAGCCGAAACTTCTACCGGAATTTTTATCATAAGATTTTAATTGAATTTATTTCCCATAAAAGAAGCAAAATCAGCTAACCGGCAAGAATATCCGTATTCATTGTCATACCATGAAAGAATTTTAACCATATTATTTTCAATTACTCTTGTGTTTTCTGCATCCACTATGGAAGAATAAGAGTTTCCTATATAGTCAGACGAGACCAAAAGAGCATCTTCAACTCCTAAAATTCCGCTCAAGGATTTTCCAGAAGAAGATTTTTTTAGAATATAGTTTACCTCTTCAGCCGTTGTTTCTTTTTTAACCTCAAAAACAAGGTCAATCATGGAGACAACAGGAGTGGGAACACGAACAGCAATTCCGTCCAGCTTTCCTTTTAGTTCAGGTATAACTTTCCCAATCGCTTGAGCAGCACCCGTGCTTGTCGGGAAAAAATTTACTCCAGCAGATCTTCCTCTTCTTAAGTCTTTATGGGGAGCATCAAGAATTTTCTGATTGCTCGTATAGCTGTGAATAGTGGTCATAAAGCCTTTTAAAATTTCAAACTCTTTATTTAAAACATGAACTATAGGAGCAAGACAATTGGTTGTACAAGACCCCATATCTATAATATTGTCTTCTTTTTTCAATTCTTGCTCGTTAACACCCAAAACAAAAGAAGGAATGTTTTCGTCCTTGGCAGGTGCTGAAATAATAACCTTCTTGCTTCCCGCTTTCAAGTGCTTGCTAGCGCCTTCCCTGTCTCTGAAAAATCCCGTACATTCCAAAACCACATCAACTTCCAATTCTTTCCAAGGTAAATTTTCAGGATCTTTTTCTCTAAAAACTTTTATTTTTTCGCCCCCGCTCTTCCCTCCTATCAACAAATAATCTTTCCCGCTATCAACAGAATTCCCGTAAACTCCATAATTTGAATCGTATTTCAAAAGATGGCTTAGATTTTTCGGATCCACTAGATCATTAATAGCTACCACCTCCAACTCAGGGTGGCTGCTAAGTATATTTTTAAAAACGGTTCTGCCTATTCTCCCAAATCCATTTATGGCAACTTTAATCATTTTTATTCTTCAATATTTAATATTTTACAGATTTTTTTCTTATTAAAACCGGTAATAAACTCTCCTTCCGCTTCCAAAACCGGGACTCCTCTCTGTCCTGTTTTTTCAACCATTCTATCTCTCGCTTCCTCGTCTTCAACAATGTTAACATCTTCAAAATCAACTCCTTTCTTTTTCAAAAACTCTTTCAAGGTAACGCAAAAAGGACAAACGGGAGTACTATATACTTTTACTTTTTTGTTTTTATCCATAAATAAATTAGCATTCTCCTTCCACGGTAGATTCGCTTTCTTCAATCTCCTGGTCGCATTCGGGAGGAGGATTCAAGAAAGCAGAACAAATCGCTTCTTTATATCCCTGAGAACTCCTTTCCCCGTCATAAACCGTTCCGTTTATCACAAGAGTCGGGGAACCGGATATTGGAGTTTCTTCCATGCCTTCGTGACGAGAAGGATCTTGAACCGGATAATTCTTCTTATTAAGCTCAAGCTCTCGAACTAAAATATCTTTTGTCTCATTCTCTTGACATTCCTTAACTTTCTCAACGTCAACATCAGTTCTTTGAGCAATTTCTTCCCATTTTTCCTCAACATTAGTTGAGTCTGCATTTTCATTTACCTCCATAACAAAATCCCAAAGCTTTTCAGGTTGATATTTCTGAACACAAGATTCTCTAATATTCTGATTTAATTCTTCTATTCCGTGCATAGAACAATAAATATCTTCTTCGTCAAAACAATACTCAGGATATCCGGAAGCATAATCAGAATAAATTATGTAATTTAATTTGATGTCAGCTTCATCTCCCAATAATTCTTCAACGGGGTTCATGATTCCCTCTGCCAAATTTCCATAAGGGCAAAAAGACATAACAAAGAGGCGAACTTCCGGAGTCTCTGTTTTGGCAATTTCTTTTAACTCGGGGGGCACCATGCTGATAGAATCAAGAAACAAAAGATTTCCGTCTTTGCTGGCATATAGATCATATTCCTGGCCCTGAATATCAACTTTAATTTTATACAATCCGCTTTCCTCTTCCGTGCTGATGAGAGTAACTGGCTCAGAAGTTAAATTCTCATTAATATATTCCACAGCTTTTTCTGATACTTCTTGACTGGAAAGAGAGATATCTTTGTCTCCCATTTTCTTAAATGCAAAAAAAGAGACAGCAATTAAAATTATTATCACAAGTAAAATTATTAGTAATGGTTTTTTAAAAATTTTGTTCATATTATTTAAATTATATCACAAGAAATCAACTAATCAATAATTTTTTAAAAAGGCTTATCATCTCTTGCAAGAGCAATAAGTTTTTTCATAAGATCAAGACTTTCTATTTTACCCAAGCCTCCTTTTTTGCAATCTTTCTCAGAAAAGCTTTCAATCGAATCTTCCCCGTCCCCGGAAATTAAAAGAGGAACTTCCCCAACGCAATGTCGTTTTAAATTACAGCAAGTGCAATGATCTGCTGTAACAGCTATTAACGTATTTTTAATTTCAAAAAGGGGAAGTGATTCTTTGTCCATTCTTTCAATAAAACTCATTTTCTCTTTGTATTTTCCGCTTTCAGCCAAATTATCAGGAGCTTTAATATGAAGGAAAATGAAATTATATTCGCTTTCATTTAAAAGCTCTTTTGCTTTTTTGAATTTTCCCAATATATTTGTATTAGGAAAACCATTGGCTCCTTCAACATTTATTAGATCCATACCAACAATTTCGGCTATCCCTTTATAAAGAGCTCCCCCGGCAATACAAGCTGATTTAAGGTTGTGCATTTCTTCAAAAGAAGGAGTATCTTTAATTTTACCCGCTCCCCTGAGCAAAAGATAATTACCGGGTAACTTCCCTTCTTTTTCTCTTTTTCTATTTAAAGGATGATTCTTTAAAATATAAGCTGCTTTTTCAAGATATTCTGTCAGTACGGAAGCAGTAAATTCAGCTTCTTTTTTTAAAAATTTTACTTTCCCGACTTTCATCCCTGTCTCGTGGGGATCGGGATCTTCAATCTCATTTGAAAGATTTTCCCCTCTAATAACAAGAACTGCTCTATGCCCCCATGATTTTGTAATCAAAAACTTAACCCCTCTTATTTCTTCTATTTCCGAAAGAGCCTTAACCAAAGAATCGGTTTCTTTTATCCTTCCGGCTCTCCTGTCAATAATTTTTAAATTCTCATCAACCGTTCCAAAGTTAGCCCTCAAAGCTATATCCCCCTCTTTCAATTCTGCTCCTGCTCCCGCTGCTTCATAAGGACCCCGGTTCAAATAATATTTTGAAGGGTCATAACCAAAAAGGCCCAGATGAGCAGTGTCAGATCTGGGATATTTTTGTTCGGGAAACCAAAAAGGAGAAACTTCGCCACAAATTCCCTCTTTTGCCATTCGATCAAAATTAGGAGTTTGAGCTTTCTCCAAAGGAGTTTTGTTATCAAGTTCGGGCAAAGGTCTTTCACTCAAACCATCAACCACCATTAGTAATAATTTTTTCATAAAAAATTAAATCATCTTTTTAATTTCTTTTACAACTTCGGCCGGCGTATAGTAAGCTTTTACAATATATTTGTCAGCTCCGAGAAAAGATCCTTTCTCAATTTCATCTTCCTGTCCGAGATTGGAAAGAATAGCTACTTTAATATTTTTAAGTTTTTTGTCCTTCCTTATTTCTTTTAAAATTTCCCATCCGCTGACTTCGGGCAAAATTATATCCAGAAGAACAATGTCGGGTTTCATTTCTTTTATCTTTTCAAAAGCCCCGCTGCCTTTTTTAATAACTTCTATTTCAAAACCGCTTTCTTTAAATTTTGTACTGTAAATATCTACCAAAAACGGATCATCTTCAACTAATAATACTTTTTTCATAAATTTTTAAAGTTGTTTTAATTTTAGACCGGAAGCTCGGGGGGAGGCTCTCCTTTTTTAGCGTCAACCCTATGAATAGAGGGAGTTGGGGAAGAGACTTTACTCGGGAAATGAAAGATGGTGGCAAGCTCTTCCGTATTTAAAACAAAAGTTCCTCCCGGCTTAGGGAAATAAGGAGTTAATCTTTTAATATAATTTCTAAATACTTTTCTCTTCCTAATATAAAGCCCCCTCGGAATAAGATAATTTAAAGGAAAAAACCAGGATTTTTTAATTTTCGTTTTGCTACTTCCCAAAGGAACGAGCCCGTTAAGGTTATTGGCCGAGAACTGAGACATAAAGCCGAAAACATGCTTAATTTGAGCTTTAAAGAAAACGTCTTTTTTACCCAGATATAAGAATCGGATTGTGCAAGCAAAAGCATTTTTGCTTATTTTATTTCCAACTGCTGAAACCAATTGTTTTTCTTCAGAAGAAAGCATTGTTTCTGGCTGAAACTTTTCTTCCTTTGCCCCTTCCTTTTTTTCAGAAACTCCGAACAAAAGCCCTTCTAGCCCTTCCTGAATCATAGGCTTTACTTTTGGCTTTTCTTTAGTTCTTTTAAGAATTTTATCCATAAAAGCTTTTCCTCTGTCTACATAGTCGTTTTCTCCGTTAGTAATGGGAAGAGCTATTATTTGAAGCCAAAGCTGTTCTCCTTTTTTTATTCTCGTCAATCCTTCAATTAAAGTGGATATGGGATCTATTCTTTTCTCTTCTTTCGCAATATCGGGCTTTTCTTCAAAAAACTTGGGATAAGTTTTTATGGGAATAATATCATCCGTTGCCATTTTGTAAGCAGTCCCGTAAAGATCCCAATCTTTATTGGGTATGTCCTTGGGGACAAGCTTAGTATAGTCTTCTGCCAGAGATATTTCGGCGTCGGGATATTGAGAATAAATTGCCGACTCAACCGAGTCCCTGGCAGACTCGGGAATCCTAACATAAAAATGTATACTTCCCCCAATACTTGCTATTTCAAAAGAATAAGAAGAAGGACATTCTCCTTCCATCCATTTTTCCCAAGGATCAGGAAATCCGTAAAGGTCTCCCCAAAGGGAAGAAAAAACTTCTTCCATTGCTTTTACTGGCTCCAAGACGTCTTTGGGTGCTTTGAGTTCAAGCATTATTGTTTTTTGCTTTGCAAGCCAGCCTTCTCTTTTAATCCAAAGCCAAAAAAATAAAAAAGGGCGCCAGAGAAGAAAGGGAAGTATTATCCACCACCAATTCTCCACCAGGTCCATTATTGACTTTAAAATAATATAATAAGTTTGAATCGTCATCAAGTTAACCTCACCTGATATTTTCCTTTAGAATCCCTTTGAAAATATTTCTTATTGCTTAAATTAAGAAGGATTGTATTTTCCTTAACAAATCTTTGCCTTGAAACATTTTTTATTAGCTCTGCTCTGCTTACGGGCCTGCTTTTTTCTTTTAAAACATCTAAAATAATATCTCTGACCGTTCCCTCTTTGTATCCCCATTCCTTCAAAGCATATATTCCTCTTCCAACTAAAACAAACCTGTTATCTCTTATAAGTTCATTGTGAACGGTTTGAACATGAGCCGAGCTACTTATATTTTTAGCTACTGCGGAAAAATGGAGAGGTTCTCCCTCTTTTTTGAGAATCAGATAAGCTTTGTCTTTAATCCCTTTCGGGTTAACCTCAGGCCAGCTCATAAGCCCATATTTTCCCTCAAAGTCAGTTGAGATTCCTTTAAAGATTTCAAGATAAGAGGAAACAACTTTCGGCTTTAAGTTTTTAAAAGAAACTTGCTTCTTCCTTATTTCTTCAAGAGGCAAAGTTTTCCCTTCTTTTCTTAAGGTATTCTCAAAAGCAAAGCAAACTTTTTTTGCTTTTTCAAAAGAATTATCGTCAACCGTCCAAAAAGAGTAAAACTCTTCCGTTTCTTTTATTTTTTTTAATTTGGGGTCCAAACTCAAAAGAAAAAGAACAAAGTTTTTTTCCTTTTCTTCCCCGGAACTTAATTCCTCAATCAGCTTCTTTTCTTCTTTAAGGGAACCGTTCTCTTTAATCTTTTTTCTAAAAACATCAAAAATATCTTTGTGTTTTTTTTGAGCCACCTTCGATGCATTGGAAATACTTTCTTTTTCTATCTGCCTTATTCTTTCTCTGGTCACATTATATTCCCTGCCTATCGAGTCAAGTGTTCTTTTTGTCGTTCCTTCTTTCAATCCAAAACGCTTCTCCAGAACATCTCTTGAGCGGGGATTTAATTCTTTTAAAATGTCTTTTGCTAAATTAATGTATTTTGAGTTCATGTGAATTAATATTATATTTCAATTACATTATTTAAGCACATTAAGATAAGCTTGTCAAACCTATTTCTTCCTTTCAAGCCAGGCGACAAGCAAGGGAGAAGCTAAGAACAAAGAAGAATATGTTCCCAAAACAAGCCCGCTAATTAATGCCAGAGAAAAATATTTTAACGTCTCTCCTCCAAAAAACAATATGGAGAAAAGAACAAAAAGAGTAGTCAAGGAAGTATTTAAAGATCTTAAAAGGGTTTCATTTAGTGATTTGTCAACAATATCTTTGAAATCGCTTTTTTTGTCTTTAATCAGGTTTTCTCTAACCCTGTCAAAAACAACAACTGTGTCGTTGATAGAATACCCCAAAACAATCAGAAGAGCTGTTATCACGGGTATTGTCATTTGGACACCGTAAAATTCTCCCAAAAAAGCAAATATTCCCAAGGGTATGAAAATATCGTGAGACAAAGCAACCAAAGAAGCTACTCCGTATTGCCAAGAAGCAACCGGCCTTGAAACTCTGCCGAAAGCAACTGTTATATAAAGGAGAATAGCAATTATGGAAACTATAGCAACTACAACCGTTTTTTGCCTCAATTCTCTTCCTATGACCGGGCCTATTTTTTCAAACTTTAACTCTTCGAAGCTTCCCTTCTTTTCAAATTCGGAAATAATCTGAGAGTGGGTATCCTCTGAGATATCCTCCATTCTTATTATCACACCTCTTTCCCCGCTAACCTGAACTCTAAAGTCTTTCAAGTTTAAATTATTTAAAGATTCTCTTGTCTCTGAGACAGAAGGCCTTTCCTGGTCATATTCCAATTCCAAAATACTCCCTCCTTTGAAATCAATCCCCCATTCAAGACCGTAAAAAATTAGAGCAAAGGTACTCACTAAAACCAAAATGGCAGAAAGGGTAAAGTATATTTTTTTATATTTGATAAAAGGAAACATGTTTATATCCAAAGCCATTTAATTTCTGACAATTTTTTATTCTTAAATAATTCAAGCAGGGTTCTGGTGACAAAAATAGAAGAAAACATACTCACCAATATCCCTATGCTCAAAGCTAATGCAAATCCTTTAATAAAACTGGTCCCAAACTGAAAAAGAATAAAGGAAACCAAAAGAGTTGTTAAATTACCGTCTCTTATAGAAGGCCATGCCCTTCTAAATCCTTCCTCAAGGGAAAAAGAAAAGCTTTTTCCTTCAGAGAGCTCTTCTCTTATTCGTGAAAAAATTAAAATATTAGCATCAATTGCTATTCCTATGGAAAGAATAAATCCTCCCACTCCCGCTAAAGTTAAGGTAACGGGAATAAGCTTAAACAAGCTCAAAACAATACAGACATAAAGCCCCAAAGCTAAAGAAGCAAGAAACCCCGGAAGCCTATAAAAAGCTACTAAAAACAAGACAACGGCTATGAGACCGATTATTCCCGCTTTCAGAGATTCCTGAATAGATATTTTTCCCAAGGTAGGGCCTACAATTTGTTGGGAAACAAGACTAATAGGAACGGGCAAAGCTCCCGCATTAAGATTCCTTGCCAGATCTCTCGCTTCAACATCACTGAAAGATCCGCTTATTTGAGCCTTTCCTCCAGAAATTTTCTCTTGAACCATGGGGCTTGACATCAGAACATCATCTATAAAAATAGCAAGAGGCTTTCCTGTATTTTCGGAGGTCAATTCTTCAAAAATATCAGAACCTTCTTCATTGAAACGAAGCAAAACCAAGGGCTTGTAAGTAGTAGGATCGAAATCAACTTCAGCTTTTTCTAAATACTTTCCCGTCAAGGAAGTGTCTTCAAAAGGGTCTTCAGTCTCCCCTTCTCCCGTTTCTGAAACTTCTTGGTTTTTTTCAATAATTTCTTCGTAGTTTGCTTTTGTTTTTCTAAATACCAGAAAAGGCGTTTTTCCTATTTCTTCAATAGCTCTTTCGGGATCTATCACTCCCGCCAATTCTACGATTAATCTGTGACGATCTCCGGCTTTTTCTGTTTGAACCAAAGGCTCTTCCACGCCGAAAAAATTAACTCTTCTTTCTATAACATCCCTTAACCCTTGCATGGAAGAACTATAATTTTCTTCTTCAATGTCAGATAAATCGGCTTCATAAACCAAATGAACCCCTCCCTGCAAATCCAATCCCAATTTAAAAGGAACCTCTGGAAACTGAGGCAAGTTTAAAGATGTTTTTTCATTCAAAAAGTTAATGCCTTTGTTGGAATAATCGGGGTAAACAAGATTAAAACAAAAAAGGAATAAAAAAAGAATGAATGCAAATTTTAAAACAAGTCTATTTTTAAACATTTTAATCTATCATAAACTCTGATTATCAAATTGTCAAACCTAGCCGTATTTGGGCCAGCAACATTTTTTATATTTCTTTCCTGAACCGCAAGGACAGGGATCATTCCTCCCAGGCTTTTTCAAAGGTTGTGCTTTTTTAAAGGATTGTTCTTTATTCTCTAAAATCTTCCTTTCTTCAGGATTTGTTTTAACTGACACTTGAACTTTAAAAAGAGCGTTAGCCAGAGAAGATTCAAACTCATCAATTAACCTGCGGAACATTCCGTGACTTTCCTTTTTGTATTCCACCAAAGGATCTCTCTGTCCATAAGCTCTTAACCGAACAGAGCTTTTAAGATGATCCATTTCTTCTAAATGATTCATCCACAAAGAATCAAGTATTTTAAGGGAAAGGATTTTTTCTACTTCTCTCATTTTTTCTTCTCCAATTTCTGTTTCTTTCTTTTTATATTCGGCTTCTGAAAACCCGTTCTTTTTAATAATTTCAATTATTTTTTCTTTCAAGGTTGATTTTCCAAAATCCTCCAAAACTTCTTTTCTTTTTCTGTAAAAAGCTTCTCTTTGTTTGTTGACAACATTGTCGTATTCAAGCAAATGTTTTCTGGTATCAAAATTCATTCCCTCAATTTTACTTTGAGCAGATTCAATAACGCCTGAAACCATTTTAGCTTCGATGGGTTCATCTTCAGGAAAATTAAACTTCCCCATCAGAGATTTTATCCTGTCTCCTCCAAAAATTCTTAAAAGATCATCCTCCAAGGAAACAAAGAATTGAGAAGAACCAGGGTCTCCTTGTCTTCCGGACCTTCCTCTTAGCTGATTATCAATCCTTCTTGCTTCGTGTCTTTCCGTTCCTACTACTTTCAATCCCCCCAATTTTTTAACTTCCTCTGCTTGTTTTTCATCAGGAGGATTCCCTCCTAAAACAATATCAACACCTCTTCCTGCCATGTTAGTGGCAACAGTAACTGAATCTTTTCTTCCCGCCTGAGCTATAATTTCACCTTCTCTTTCGTGATACTTGGCGTTTAAAATATCATGGGGGACTCCCTCTCTTTCAAGAAGTTTCCCTAAGTATTCATTTTTTTCAATAGAAACAGTCCCGACTAGAACCGGCTGTCCGGAATCATGGCATCTTTTAATTTCTTTTACCACAGCCTTCATTTTTCCCTCAAAGGTTTTGTAAACTTTGTCTGACAAATCTTTTCTGATTAAAGGTTTGTTGGTAGGTACAACGATAACCTCCAGGTCATAAACTTTATCAAACTCCTCGGCCGAAGTTAGTGCGGTTCCGGTCATTCCCGCTAATTTCGGATACATTCTGAAAAGATTTTGAAAAGTAATGGAAGCAAGGGTTAAGGATTCCGGCCTGACATTAACTCCTTCCTTTGCTTCCAATGCTTGGTGCAGCCCCCCTGAGAATCTTCTCCCGGGCAATAATCTTCCCGTAAACTCATCTACAATAATCACCTCCCCCTCTTTGACAACATAGTCTTTATCTTTTTTAAACAAGACTTCCGCCTTCAATCCTTGCTCCAAATGATGAAGATATCTTATTCCTTTTTCCTGATAAATATTTTCAAGTCCCAAAATATTTTCAACCTTGTCAATTCCCTCTTCGGTCAAAGTGACTGCCTTCAGTTTTTCATCAATCTCATAATCTTTTTCTTTTTCAAGTCTCGGAATAATCCTTGAAAATTCCTGATACATTTGGGAAGACTCAACATCGGGAGAAGAGATAATCAAAGGCGTTCTTGCTTCATCAATCAAAATTGAATCGATTTCATCAATTATGGCAAAATTAAAATCTCTCTGAACTTTATCTTTTAAATTGTAAACCATGTTGTCTCTCAAATAATCAAATCCGAATTCGTTGTTGGTCCCGTAAGTAATGTCAGCGGCATAAGCCTCTTTCCTCTCAACGGGCTTTAAAAAAGAATCCATAACTTTGAACCCTCCGACCAAGTCTCTCTTTTTATCCCTTTCTTCTTCCGATTCTTCTCCTTTGTATTCGGGGTCATAAATAAAAGCTTCTTTGTGGATAATACAAGCAACAGAAAGACCCATCTTATGATAAATCTGTCCCATCCAAACCGTATCTCTTTTAGCCAAATAATCATTAACGGTAATAACATGAACACCTTTACCGCTCAAAGCATTAAGGTAAACAGGAAGGGTCGAAGCAAGCGTTTTTCCTTCTCCCGTTTTCATCTCAGCAATTTTCCCTTGGAAAAGGGCTATTCCCCCTTGAATCTGACAATCAAAGTGCCTTTGACCCAAAGCTCTCTTTGAAGTTTCTCTTACAAGAGCGAAAGACTCAGGCAAAAGATTATCAAGACTTTCTCCTTTCTCTATTCTTTCTTTAAAATCCTTTGTTTCCTCCTTTAATTTTTCATCTGAAAAATCCTTGAATTTTTCTTCAAGGTTATTTACCTCATCAACAAGAGGCTGAATTTCTTTCAGGTATTTTTCATTTCTATTGCCAAATATTTTCTCAAAGAATGACATACTTATTTATTCTAATATTAAAGGCCGAATTTTTCAATGATCAAAAAAAATCGGCCAGAGCCAAACCCCAACCGTTAAGTTCACAAAAAAGAAAATAATTTATAATCCCTCTTCCCTGTCCCTTTTTTCTTTTCTTTTAAACCTGGCCGCCACGCTAAGCTTCAGGGCTCTTTTTAATCTTCTTTGCCCTCTTCTCAGTTTTGAAATAAATTTTTCTTTTCCTTCTTTTAGCTGTTCCTGTAAATCATCTTTAATTTCCGTAATAGCAATTCTCAGGTCCTCTCTTTGGGATTCTGCCCTAAGCTTTCTTTTGGGAGCTTCTATTTGGCATTCTGCTCTGAAAAAAGGTCCTTTACGATGATGTAAAGTTGTCTTTTCTATTTCAACCACCGCTCTTGAATTTTCAACTTCGTCTTCTTTCAAAAACTTATCAAGAGATCCTATTTTATCTTCAATCCAGACCTTCAAAGATTCGTTTATTTCTATATTTTTTCCTTTTATATCAATCCACATAATTATTTGGAGATAACCCTCCCCAAAGAGTTCTTTGGGGAGGATCTTGTTAAAAACCTATTTCTTTTTCTTTGCAGGTTTTCTTTTCGCTGTCTTCTTCTTTGCAGTTTTTTTCTTTACGGGCTTTCTCGTTGCGGTTTTCTTTTTTGTTGTTTTCTTTTTTGGCATTTTTTTATTCTCAAAAATGATAGGGCAAACAGTCGGCCTCCTCTGTTCGCCTGCCTGCCCTAAAGCAGACAAAATTATTAACAAATATTACTTCATTTTTTCATTTTAAAAAATATTGTCAAGATTAAAAATCTCCAATTAAAATAATTTCTTCTTTCAGGTCAATTCCAAACTTTTTTTTCACTTCTTTTTTTGCAATTTCTATTAATTCTTTAACCTCCTTTGCTTTTGCTTTTCCCAGATTCAAGATAAAGTTTGCATGTTTTTGAGAAATGACAGCGTTCCCGATTCTTTTTCCTTTCAGTCCGCATTTCTCTATTAAAAATCCAGCAGAAACTCCTTTCTCGTTTTTAAAAACAGAACCAGCAGAAAAATTACCGAGAGGTTGTTTTTCTTTTCTCTTTTTTAAAAAACTATTTATATTCTCTTCAATAATTTCTTTTTTCTCTTTTTTTAATTTCAAAACGACTTCCAAAATTACATAATTGTTTTTTTTAAAAAGACTTTCCCTGTAACCAAAAAGGCATTCTTTGTTTTTAAACTTTTTTATCTTTTTTGTTTCAAGGTCCAAGGCTTCAACTTCCAAAACAGAATCTTTTATCGAAGAATCAAAAGCACCGGCATTCCCAAAAACTGCTCCCCCAATGCTCCCGGGGATCCCGCAAGACCACTCAAGGCCTGTCAATCCTTCTTTCAAAGAAAAAGAAATAATATCTCTTAAAAGATTTCCGCTGAAAGAAATAATTTTCTCTTCTTTGAAATTAATTTTCCCTTTTCCGGTCTTAATAACAAGACCCCTGTATCCTTTGTCAGAGAAAAGAACATTGCTTCCCCCGGACAAAATAAAAAAGGGCAGATTATTATCTCTTGCCCAAAGAACAGATTCTTTTAATTTTTCTTTGTTTTCCACTTCAAGAAAATAATCCGCAATCCCTCCTATCTTAAATGTGGTGTATTCTGCCAAAGAAACATTGAATCTTATATGAGGAAAAACTTTTTTAATATCTTCTTTTTTCATCTCCTCTTTTTTAAAAAAATGAGCTGGGAGAGTTATCTCCAATTCTAAGTCTTTAGTGAGCACAACTCCCAGCTCAGTTTTATTATATATAAAAGAGTTTAAAAAAGCAAAAGACCTCGCTCGAGGGAGGTCTTTCGCCGACTTAAGAATGGAGTTCCGATAAAATATCGGAAACGCTCACTGCCAGCATCTTACCAAATTAAATCAAAAATGTCAAGTGCTTTAATTTTCTTCCGAAGAAACATCTATAACTTCAGCTATATCTTCTTCCCAGTCGGGATTTACTGAAAGAGCGTTTTCAACTTTTTCTTTTATAGTCTCAAGATCTTCCGTATATCTTGCCACTTGGATTGAAACAAGGTGAGATCTTAAAACATTCGGTTCCAGTTCAACTGCCTTTTTTGTTAAAGCAAGGGCTTCTTTAACTTCTTTTTTGAAAAGCTTTGTTTGGGCCAGATTCCAATAGCCTTGTTGATTGTTGGGGCTCAATTCAATAGCTTTTTCAAAATATTTCTCTGCTTCGTCTATCTTTGAATTGTCAAAAGGAAAATAGGCATTATAGATTTTACCCAACTTCAAGGTTAGTTTGTAATTTAAAGGATTTCTTTCAAGGCTCTTTTTTATTTCCTCTGTAACAAAATCAAATTCTCTTTTAACATTCTCCACGGGAACTTGAGAGATATTTTCGTGCTGGGAAAATTTAATCGTTGAATCGGCGAAAAACTCTCTTGTCTGATCTTGTTCTAAAGGAGAAAGATTAATGCTTTTCTCATAATAAGAAAGTTTTTTGTCAGAGAAAGGAGTTTCAGATATTGCCTTTATTGCCATATTTCCTTTTCTGGCAGGTTGCCATAAAGAAAAGAAAAAAGAAAAGAAGAAAGCCAAAACAATTAAAACAACAAGGAAAGACTTAGAGCTATAATCTTTGTTTTCTTCCGGAGAATTCTCTTTTTCGTTAATGCTTCCCACAAACCCGAAAACCAAGAAAAGCATGGCATAAGAGCTTATCATATCAAAAACAGTAAGATCTTGAATGAGATAAGCGATCGGCAGGGCAGAAAAAACAGAAAGAGTCCAAAAGTCAACCTTATTCTTAAAATATGATCTCCAGAGAACGTAAAAAAGAGAAACAAAAATTAAAAGGTAGCTGAGAAGCCCCAAGATTCCCGAATCAGCTAAAGTGTCAAAAACAACATTATGCGCTTTATCGTACCAAATATCATCTCCATACTCTTCTGTGAAAAACTTAGGACTGAAATATTCGGTGAAAATAATCCCGAAATTACCTGGTCCCCAGCCGAGTAAAGGTCTTTCTTTTAAAGCCTTTGGAACCATTTCCCATGTAGCAAACCTTGACCTTATAGCAGAATCACCGAATTTATCAGCAAGCTCATCTTCTATTAAAGAAGTGTCGTAAAAAGAAAGAAATGAGACCGACAAACCAGCTAAAACCAAAACTGACATCAGAAAAATCCCTGCATATTTTAAAATCTTTTTCTTGGAGAAACTCATCCATAAAAGGAAGATAAGAAAAGCACCTCCAATGGTAAACAAAAGAGCAGCTCTTGCTTCACTGAACCACAAAGTCAGGCCTATTAGTCCGGAAGAGAGCAAAGAGAGAAAATTAAAGACTTTAAATCGATTGGAATAAAATTTATCAGGGTTTGTTTGAAAAAACAAATACAAAGCAAAAAAGAAATTAAATAAAAGATAGGTGCCCAAAAAAGAAGAATTACCCAAAGTAAACCCTCCTCTTGAGTTCTGTCCTATAACATTAATACCAATTTTCTCTAAAATGCTCCCCAAGCTAATCAGGGTTGCCACAAAGACAGAGACACCGAATATTTTCATCCAATCTTCCTTTTTTTTGAAAACAGAGGAAATCACCAGAAAGAAACCAAAAAGATGGAGCATTGTTAAAAGCCCTGTCATTCTTTCATACTTGGACCAAAAACTTTCTTGAAAATCAATCCCAAAAAATGAGCTCAAAGCAAAAATAACTAAAAAAATTCCAAGAGCCCAGGAAAATAAATTAAACTTAGGTCTGTATCTTGAAGAATAAAGATTTAATAAAAGATAAGAAAAAAAGATTACTTGGGCACAAAAAAGAAAAAAAAGAGTTTTGGGCGTAACATAAGGAAAAAATATCTTGTTTGAAACAATTAAGGGAGCAAACAAAGAAAGGTAGACAAAAAAAGTTATAATTTTGAGTAGTTTTTTTCCCATAGATTAATAAGAAACCATTCTTTTGAAAATATTAACAATTTCTTTCCTGTCTAAATTATCCAATGATTTTTTTAACTCTTCCAAGGACTCTTTTGTCTCTTCCAAGTCTTTCCCAGAAAGTATCGCTTTAAATATCTTTTTGCTTTCAGTTGAGACAACCCCTTCTTCAGCATTTAAAATTTCTTCAAAAATTTTCTCTCCCGGTCTCATCCCTGAAAAAACAATAGGAATGTCTTTGTCGGGTTCAAGCCCGTGAAGTTTTATCATCTCTCTTGCTAAATCCAAAATTTTTACAGGTTTTCCCATATCAAGAACAAAAACTTCTCCCCCTTCACCAATCGCTCCCGCTTCCATGACCAGAAGAGAAGCTTCGGAAATAGTCATAAAATACCTTTTCATTTCCGGATGGGTAACTGTAACAGGACCCCCTTTCTTTATCTGTTCTCTGAAGATAGGGACAACACTTCCTCTGCTGTCAAGAACATTTCCAAATCTCACGGAAATAAATTTGGTGCTTCCTCTGTCGTTTAAAAATCGGCATATCTTCTCACCCACTCTCTTTGAAGAACCCATGACAGAATTCGGTTTCACAGCTTTATCCGTGGAGATAAAAACAAACTTTTTTACATTGTGCTTTTGGGCCAATTCAGCCAAATTAAGAGTTCCAAAAACATTGTCTTTCGCTGCTTCTTCAGGAACTTCTTCCATTAAAGGAACATGTTTGTAAGCAGCAGCATGGAAAATAATGTCCGGTTTAAAGTTTTCTAAAAGAAAATCAACTTTTCTTTTATCGCAAATATCTCCAACTTCCGCTGTTAAGTCAACTTCGGGGAATTCCGATTTAATCTTTTCTCTTGTTTCAAAAACACCTGTTTCGTTATTGTCTAAAATAATTAATTTTTTAGGATTAAACTTGGCAACTTGCAAAGAAAGAACAGAACCTATAGACCCCGCTCCCCCTGCTACAAAAACCGTTTTTCCTGAAATAAATTTTTCAATGTATTCGTAATTAAGGACAACAGGATCTCTTCCCAAAAGATCTTCCACTTCAATCGGCTTCAAGTTTTTAAAAGAAACTTCCCCGCTCATAATCTCGCTCACGGGAGGTATTATCTTGATCTTTTTCACCCCGCTTTCCCTTCCTTTCCGTGCAGATTCTCTTATCTTTTTTGACTCAAAAGAAGGAAGAGCAATTATTATTCCTTCTATTTCTTTTTCTTTAATTATTCTTGGGATGTCTTCTATCTTACCCAGAACCCTTACTCCATGAAAAGTTAAATCCTTTTCTTCTTCCCTGTCATCAATAAACCCGACAATGGAATAAGGAGAATCAGAATTCAAAATGCTTCTTAAAATTTGCTCTCCCGCATCCCCGGCTCCAACAATTAAAGTTTTTTCTTTTTTTCCTTTTTTAGAATAAGAAATTTGAAAAATTCTTCCCAAAAATCTTGAGCTTCCCGCTAAAAGAAAAATTAAGATAAAGCTGATAATAAAAGTTGATCTGGGAAATCCCGAGAAAACAGTCAAATCTCTGAAAACAAACAATCCCGCCCCGGAGACAAGAAAGCTCAGAAAAACTGATTTTAACAAGATCAAAACATCTCTCAAGGAAATATAAATCCAGGACAGAGAATAAAGATGAAAGTAATAAAAAACAGGAACACAACAAACAAGAGAAAGAGCAATCATCCCCCATAAATTTATAATATGCTCTTGGGGTATTTTCCCTTCAAATCTCAAAAGAAAAGCAAACCAAACAGAAAGAGAAATTAATAAAATGTCTCCCAATAAAAATAATATGTTTTTTCTGTTAAAAGAAATCATTTTTTATAAAAGTCCTTAACGCACTTAGCCGCATACTTAACTTGACTGTCTGTTAACTCAGGATACATGGGAAGGGATATAACTTTTCTTGATATTTCTTCTGTTTTTGGCAAACGGAATCTCTTTATATCCAAACCTTTTTGAAGATGATTCGGAATCTTCCATTTAGCAAGAGTTTCAACTCCTTTTTTATCTAAATATTCTTCCAAAGAATTCCTCTTTTTGGCTCTAATAACATAATTTTGAAAAACATCGAAATAAGGGCCTTTTTCAGTTGGTGGCGGTGGTGGGATAATTCCTTTCACATCCTTTAAGTTTTCATGGTAAATTAAAGCAATCTCTCTTCTTCTTTTTATCCATTCGGGCAGATACTTCAACTTAACATTTAAAACAGCAGCTTGGATATTGTCCAGCAAGCTGTTAAATCCAAAGAAATGAATCTTGTCTTTGTCTTTCTTGGTTCTCAGATAACCGGGCTGTTCTCCGTGATCTCTTAAAAGGTAAAGCTTTTGGGCTAATTTCTTATCATCTGTGCAGATCATTCCAGCGTCCCCGTAAGATCCGAGCATTTTTGCAGGATAAAAACTAAAACAGCTCGTCAGCCCGAAAGATCCCGCTTTTTTACCTTTAAATTTAGCACCAGTAGCTTGAGCTGCATCTTCAATTACCACCAAATCATACTTTTTGGCTATTTCCATAACCCTTTCCATGTTGCAGATTCGACCATCCAAATAAACGGGAACTATTGCCTTGGTCTTGGGAGTAATTGCTTTTTCTATTAAATCAACATCCATTTCCATATCATCACCAACATCAACTAAAATCGGTGTCGCCCCGCAAGCCCAAATAGTGTCAATAGTGGCAACGTAAGTATGGGAAACAGTTATAACTTCATCTCCCTTTCCTATACCAGAGGCAAAAAGAGAAAGAAATAAAGCATCTGTGCAAGACCCAACTCCAATACCATATTTTTTGCCAATAAAAGAAGAAAATTTCTTTTCAAAATCTTGGACATCTTTTCTTAAGATTAAATCCCCTTTTTTTAAAATTCTTTCTAATGCACCATCTATTTCTTTTTTTATTAACTTATATTGCAATGGATAATTTACAAAAGGAACTTTCATTTTAAAACATTTTTTATTGCTTTTTTAAGACTATTTTTATTCGGATAATAATATTTTTCTAGAGCACTACTGGCCGGAGCCGGAGTGTCGGGAAGAGCAACTATTTTTACAGGAGACTTCAAATTATTTTTAGTTTCCTGATAAGCTACTTTGGCTATTTCAGAAGAAATCCCAAAGCTCTGCCATCCAACATCAGCCACCACTAGACGACCTGTTTTTTTAACAGACTTTGAGATAAGACTCTTGTCTAAAGGCTTAATGGATCTCAAGTCTATTACTTCTACCTCTATTCCCTTTGAAGTCAATTCTTGAGCTGCTTTTATCGCTTCCGGAATCATGTAAGAAACAGCAATGAGTGTTACGTCTTTTCCTTTTCTGGATATCTTTGCCTTGCCTATTGGAACAGAGTAAATTTTACTAGGCACTTCTCCTTCTTGAGAATAAAGCCATCTGTCTTCGATATAAACAACAGGATTTTTATCTTTTATAGCAGAGATTAACAATCCTTTTGCATCATAAGGAGTAGAGGGCATTACAACTTTAAGGCCTGGAATATGAGCAAATATAGCTTGGATAGCTTGGGAGTGCTGAGCAGCTTGTTCTCCTCCTCTGTTTATTATCCCTCTAATCACCAAAGGAACACTTACTTTACCTCCCAACATATAAGACCAGTTGGCAGCTTGATTAATAATTTGATCCAAAGCCAGATACATAAAATCCATTCTCGGAAATATAAGAATCGGTTTATTGCCAGCTAAAGCTGCTCCTGTTGCTGCTCCTGTTATCGCTCCTTCTGAAACAGGAGTGTCTACAACTCTTTCTTCCTTGAATTTTTCAACCAAACCCTCGCATGTTTTACCAACATACCAAGGAGACCAGACACCCTGTCCTATCACAAAGACTTTTTTATCTTTTTTCATTACTTGGAAAGTAGCCTCTCTTATTGCTTCTCCATAAGAAATTTTTCTCATAATTTAAAAACGTCTTTTTTTAATTCTGATTTTTGAGGAAAGGGACTTTTTTTAGCAAACTCAAAAGCTGATTCTATTTCTCTGTCAATTTCTTTTCCAATTTTCTCTCTTTTTTCAATAGGAATTTTTCTTGCCAGTCTTTTTATCGGATCTCGAAACTTCCAAGAATTAAATTCTTTTCTGGGTCTAATATCGGTATGCTCTCCTCCGACATTATCATCGGGTCCAACATGGCCGCAATATCTATAAGTTTCCGCTTCGATTAAAACAGGGCCATTTCCTTGTTTAACTTTTTCAATCAATTTTTTAAATACTCTATAAACTTCAAAGACATTATTTCCGTCAATCTTAACCCCAGGAACACCTAAACTTTCAGCTTTTTTCACCACACTAGTATCAGCTAATATCTGATTTATTCTCATGTGAGTGGAATAAAGATTTTTTTCACAAACAAAAATTACCGGCAACTTCTTAAGAGCCGCGAAATTTAAAGATTCATAAAAAATTCCCTCACTAACAGCTCCTTCTCCGAAAAAAGAAACAGAAACTGATCTTTTCTTTTGAATCTGACATGCCAATCCAGCTCCAACTGCAATAGGAATAGAGGCTGCAACTATTGAAGCTGCTCCTAAAAAACCAACTTCGGGAGCCACCGTATGCATAGATCCTCCCTTACCTTTGCTTGTTCCAGATATCTTGCAAAAAATCTCACAAGCAAGCTTCTTAATATCACCGCCCTTAGCTATAAAGTGGCCGTGATTACGATGATTTCCGAAAATATAGTCAGTATTTTTTAGGTTGAGACAAACTCCTGCAGCTATTGCTTCTTGTCCAATATACAAATGGCAAGGTGTTTTTATTTCCTTAGAAAAAACCAACCTTCCTACTTTTTCTTCAAACTTTCTTATCTTTACCATTTTCCGATAAAGACTTAAAAGGTCCTTAAAAGAAACTTCTTTATTCTTTCTTTTAGCCATAAAAATAATCCTAACTTATATAATATTTTAACAAAAACCCCCGAAGAATCAATTAAAATATTGCTGTTTTTATTGTCTTCAAAATAATTTTAAGGTCTAGAAATAAAGATCTCCTTTTAACATATTCAACCGCCAATTTCAATTTCTTGGGTTTTATTAATTTCTGATAAGTCTCGTGAGGATCTTTACTGCCTCTCAAAACTTCTTCTTCATGAATATTCTCAAGAGTTGCCAGATCAGTCATCCCGGGCTTTACGCTGAGTATAATATCCTTTTTCTCTCCATAAGTTTCAACCTCTTCGGGAACATCAGGTCTGGGCCCTACAATACTCATCTCTCCCTTAAAAACATTAATTAATTGAGGAATCTCGTCTAAATTATATTTTCTCAAAAACTTCCCTGTTTTAGTCAGCCGGGGGTCATCACCCGCCGTTGAAGGCCCCCCTATTTTATCCGCATTCTGAACCATTGTTCTGAATTTAAAAATTCTAAATATTTTTCCCTTCTTTCCAACTCTTTTTCCCCTGTAAAAAACAGAACCCGGATCCTCTTTCTTTATTAAAATTGAAATTAATAAAATCAAGGGAGAAGCTATCGTCAGTCCTGTAATCGAGGATATAATATCAAAAATTCTTTTAATCATTTTTAGGCATTGAAAAAACAAAAACTACTTTAAACGACCATTTTCTAAACAAGGGGACAATATTTAAAATTTTATCTATTGCTTCAAAAAATTTAAGAA
>CAZBVF010000003.1:0-17397 GCA_964495335.1 uncultured Candidatus Saccharibacteria bacterium | reverse complement strand
AATTCAAGCCTATTCATTTTGCTTTAAATAGGGAAGACTTTGATAAAAGCTTAGAGAAAATGGCCGAATCTGAAGGAGTGAAAATAGTCTTTTCAAGAGAGATAAAAAAAATTCCTGATGATTTTTTTAAGATTGTCGGATGCGATGGTGCTCTTTCTTTTGTTAGAGATTATTTGTCTTTGCCTTCTCCCTCTTTCCGTTTGGGAGTTCAGCTTTTTAAAGAAGGAGAATCTGAAAAAAAAGAAGAAGTTGAGACTTGGCCTTTGGAAAACGGTTTTTGCTGGAAAATTCCCAAAAAAAATCATGTTGAATATGGTGCTTTGGGTAATATAAACTCTTTAAAAAAAGAATTTAATCGTTTTTGTTTTGACCAAGGAATTTCTTTTGATTGGAATGAAGTAAAATCAGCCTTGGTTCCCGAAGGATTAGTTTTGCCCCAAAAAGGTAATATCACTTTGTGTGGGGACTCTTCAGGGATTACCAAGCCTTGGAGTGGGGGAGGTATTATATGGGGGTTTAAATTAGCAGACATTCTTTCTGATTGCTTTCCCGACTTTGAGGAATACCACAGAAAAGCTTTTAAATTTTTTAAAATTAAGATAGCTAAAGGAAAAATTGCTTCAAAGCTTACTTATTTTTTAGGAAACAACTCTTCTTTTCTTCTGCCGGGAAAAATTTCAAGAGACAATGATTTCCCTTTATTTTAGATTAGGCCTTTCAACCTTGAGTTTTTAAGGTTAAAATGGTATTATAATTTCTTGAGGGGTCGTTTGGAGGAGTGCTCCGAATTGGCTAAGGGGCCGCTCTCGAAAAGCGGTGGCAGAAATGCTTTGCAGGTTCGAATCCTGCCTCCTCCGCAAATCAATTAAAATTCTTTGATTGGGTTGAGGAAAAATCTCAACCCCTTCTGTAATAAAAATTATGTTTAAATTTTTGAACAAAAATAAAGAAGAAAGACCTCTTTCAGAGAAAGAAATTCTCTCTTCTCTTGGAAAATTAAAAGAAGAGACAGAAGACTTAAAAGAAGAGATAGAGAGAATAAAAAAGAATTCTGAAGTTCATTTTCAAAAGATGGGACTGGTCAGATTTAACCCTTTTTCTGAAATTGGAGGAGACCAAAGCTTCTCACTTGCTATCCTTGATAAAAATGACAACGGTGCTGTTATAACCTCATATTATTCAAGAGAGAATAATCGCGTTTATGCAAAACCCTTAAAGAAGGGGAAGTCCAGCTATGTTTTAACCAAGGAAGAAAAAAAAGCGATAGAAAAAGCAAATTTATCTTAAAAACTTTATGGAAGAAAAAAACAAAACTTGTCCTCCTGTTGTTGTTGTCTTGGGTCATGTTGATCACGGAAAATCAAGCCTTATTGAAAAGATAAAGGAGTTTAAGATAACGGAAAAAGAGTCCGGAGGCATAACCCAGCACATAGGAGCTTACCAGATTGAGCATTCTGTCAGTTCCAAGGAAGGAGGGGAAAAGAAAAAGAAGATAACTTTTCTTGACACGCCTGGTCACGAAGCCTTTAAAGCCATAAGATCGAGAGGAGCAAAGGTGGCTGATATTGCTATTTTGGTAGTGGCTTCAGAGGAAGGAATAAAACCCCAAACAAAAGAAGCTATCTCTTATATTAAAAAAACAGGCCTTCCTTTGATCGTTGCTTTAAACAAGATAGATAAGCCCGAAGCTGATCCGGAAAGAGTAAAAAGAGAATTGGCCAAAGAAGATGTTTTAGTTGAATCCATGGGAGGGGAAATTCCTTCGGTTGAAATTTCAGCTATAACGGGCAAAGGGATTCCCGATCTCTTGGAAATGATAATTCTTTTATCGGATATGGAAGGGTTTGAAGCTGACCTGGAATGCAGAGCGGAAGGAACTGTTATAGAGTCTTCTCTTGACAGTAAAAGGGGTCCTGCAGCTACGCTTCTCGTTAAAAAAGGTGTCTTGAAAAAGGGAGATGTTTTAGCTACTTTTTCAACCTTTGGGAAGGTGAAGATTCTTGAAGATTTTCAAGGAAATTATATAGAAAATGCTTTTCCTTCAATGCCTTGTATTGTCTCCGGTTTTCAAAAAGTTCCCAAGGCGGGAGAAAAATTCAAAGTTTTCGAAAGCTTGGAAGAAGCTCGCCATTATGTTGAAGTTGAACATAAAAAAGAGGAAACCAGAGAGGTAATAGAGAGTGATCCCGATAAAAAAGTGCTTAATCTTATTTTGAAGGGAGATGTGGAAGGATCAATTGAAGCAATAGAAAATGTACTAAGGAATATTCCTCAGGAAAAGGTGGCCTTGAGGATTATAAAAAAAGAAGCGGGTAATGTTAACGAATCCGATGTTAAAATGGCTTATTCCAGCAACTCTAAGATTATTTGTTTTAGGGTTGGAGTTGGCCCTATTGCTGAAAAGCTTGCCTTGAGAGACAATGTGAGTATTTTAAAATTTGACGTGATATATGAATTGTCCCAGCAAGTGAGAAATTTAATGAATTCATTGTTGGAGCCCGAGATTAAAAGAGAAGACCTGGCGGATTTGAAAGTTTTAGCTATCTTTAGAACGGAAAAAAAGCGCCAAATAATTGGAGGAAAAATAATTGACGGGAAAATTTCTTCAGGGTTGAAGGTAGAGATTATTAGAAACGGGGAAATAGAAGGGGAGGGAAGAATAATTAGTGTTCAAAAAAACAAAAAAGAAGTGCCTTCAGCAAAAAAAGGAGAAGAGTGCGGTGTTCTCTATGAAGGAAATACTAAGGTGGAAGAAGGGGATATCCTTCACGCTTATAAAAAAGAAAAAACAAAAGTAGAAATTTAATTATATGGGAAGGATACCTCGTCTTAACAGGCTCATAAAAGAAGAGCTCTCAAAGATCATATTGAAAGAAATTGATATTCAAGAGGGAACGATATTAACTTTAATTAGGGTTGATACTTCCCCGGATCTGGCCTCTTCAAAAGTATATTTTAGTGTTATCCCTGAAGAAAACATGGAGAAGGTCTTTCGATCTCTGAATTCAGAAATTTATGAAATCCAGCATTTACTGAACAGAAAATTAAAGATGAGAAGAGTTCCTAAGATTATTTTTCTTCCCGATAAGAATGCCGGAAACGCAGAAAGGGTGGAGGAGCTTTTAGAAAAAATAAAAAAGAAAAAGATCAAATGAAGAAAGAAGATTATTTGAAATTCAAGGAAATTAATAAAAAGATTGAAAATTCAAAAAAGATTTTAATCAGTTCCCATGAAAGTCCGGATGCGGATGCATTCGGATCTGTTCTTTCCCTTAATTTGGTTTTGAATAAAATGGGGCTTGACCCCTATTTATACATTTCGGGTTTTTCTGGAGGATCTCTGGGATTTTTACCTGATTTTTTTAAGATAAGAGGAACTTTTCCCGAAAATATCGATTTTGATCTTGTGTTCGGGCTTGATTACGGAAATTTTACTAGGTTAAATATTCCTGAGAATTGCTTTTCTGATGAGAAAATAGTAACAGTTGATCATCATGAAGGTTATCATAAAGGGGAAATCAAAGTTGTTGACAAGAAAAGCTCCTCTGCTTGTGAGATGATCTATGAATGGCTTAAAAATATTCCTCCTTCAGGACTGGAGATTGAAAAAGATATTGCTGAATGTCTTTTAACGGGGATTGTGGCTGATACGGGAGGTTTTTCTCATATTTCCACCAGCCCCGAGACTTTAAAAGCTGCTTCCTTTCTTTTATCTAAAGGAGCCTCATTGCCTAAAATTACCAATAGCGTTCTTTCTTCAAAATCGATTTTTCAAAAAGGTTCTTCCGGAATTTTTGGGAAAGTTTTATCAAGGATAAAAGTTGTTCCTGATCAAAAACTTGTTTACTCATGGCTTTCTTTCGATGACCTGAACAGGAGCTTTCTCCCTTTTGACTTAAACGGAATACCTTCTGTTCTTTGTAAAGAGGCAAGTTGTAATTTTGCTCTTTTTCTTTTTGAATACGAGAAGAGAAAGATAAAAGGTTCCTTGAGGTCGGAGCCTTTCAAGGGAATAAGAGTTGATTCTATTGCAAGAAAGCTCGGAGGGGGAGGACACCCTTACGCTTCGGGATTTAAGCAGGAAGGGACGGTTGATTCTGTCTTGAAAAATGTTTTAAGCTTGGTAGAATGAAAATTGAGCATAATATTGATTAATATTTTCAATAATTAAGAACTTTATTTTAAATGGCGTGGTGCTCGAGGAGCTAGAGAGCGGTCTGCAAAACCGTGTACATGGGTGCAAATCCCATCCACGCCTCAAATAAGACCTTGCCGTGGTGGCGGAACTTGGTATACGCGAGGGACTTAAAATCCCTTGGGTTTTTTACCCGTGTGGGTTCAAATCCCACCCGCGGCACAAATAAAAAACCGATCAAGACTAATCTTCATCGGTTTTTTTGTTCTATTCGTTTATTATCTCTATCTGTGTTTTTTTAACCCCAAATTCAACAGCTTGGTCGTATTCCGGGAACCAGATATCAAAATGGTAGTTGTCTTTTGTCCAATGCATTCTATCTTTAACAACAAACACTTTGTCTCCGAATAATTCAGGCATCCTTATTTTAGTCCCAAAGGGAAAGTAGTTGTTTGCTACAATTCCATCTGCCACTCTTTCTCCCGAAGCTGTTATGAAAGGAGTGTCATCAGTTTGGCAAGGAGTACTGGAATATCCCGTCATAATAACTCTTATTTCCTGAATCTTGTTGGGGTCAAATACGGGAGGAGTGGAAACAGAAGCTAGACTATTAGACTGAAGAGTAACCATTTCCTCTTGGAGAGGCTTTATGCTTATGTCAGATGGTTCTGAATTAGTTTCGGCTCCCAAAATTATTGAGTTTGATGCCAGAAAGGAGATTACTAATATCATAATTCCAGTTCCGGCTAGTAACATCGCTTTTTTTTGCCCTAAAAGCGGAGGTTTTGTTTCTTTTTTCATATAAAAATCCCTTTATCAGGGATTGTACTATATTACCTTATTCGTCAAGACATGTCAAGGGTTTTTGGAGCGGGCGAGCGGAATTGAACCGCCATCTCAATCTTGGCAAGATCGTATAATAACCGTTATACTACGCCCGCACTAATTTTTTCATAAATTCCTTTTATCCATCCTTTTGATAGACACACAACCTCGGTATTGCAAACTGTTAAGTGTAGTGTCCCATTTGGAAGCTTTTGATTCGATCTTTTTCCTTTACTCGCTTTGCTTATTTGTAATTGGGATTTTTGGAAATTACATCTAGGTAATCCTGTAATTTTTTTCCAATAATTTATTGCTTGGTTTTCGTCTATTTGAGGATATAAATGAATCCTTGCTTTGATTTTTTCGTTAGGAATTTTACAAATTTTTCTCATAAACTCTATCATAACAACAATCATTTTTGGATCAGAATTTGCGAATCGAAAGCTATTCCTATGATTTGAACCTTCTGCCCAATACAACACACTGCCTATTAATTTAAGTTCTTTTGCTGATATTTTTCTAATTTGTTTAGTTCCCTTATTTTCATGTTCTTTTCTTATTTTTGCTGCTTTTTCTGAACGGATTTTAGCATTAATGCTATTGAAATCGTTCATATTCTTGCTCCACTTTTCTCTTGCTCTATTTAAAATTTCTTTTTTTACATTTCCTGGTAATTTAAAATCTCTAAGCCACCATGCTACAGTACTTTTAGGAATCTTTAAAATATCTGAAATTTCATTATAGCTTTTACCTTTTACTCTCAGAAATCTTATTGCTTCACCTTTTTTATTCATTGCTATATCAATGATTGCTTTCCGTAATTTTATTATAAAATCTATTGATAATTATTTATGTCTGTTGTGCCGCGGGTCAGGATTGAACTGACGGCCCCAATTTTTTCAGAATTGTGCTCTACCACTGAGCTACCGCGGCCTGTTTTGATTATATAAGATATTGTTTGGTTTTTAAAGGGTTGTGGGCGCGTCCTGATTCGAACAGGAGGCCTTCTCGGTGTAAACGAGACGCTCTAACCAGCTGAGCTACGCGCCCATATCTATTTTAATATTCTAAATATACTTTGTTATGTGCAGTGATAATATTTTTTTGTTAAAAAATCTAAAAATGTGAATGACTTGAATTAATAAAATTTTTTCTTTGGAAGTAAAATCTTTTATAGAATTCGAGAAAATCAGTTTACAAAAAAATCTTTTTTTCTAGCTAAATAAATTATTATAATAAATAATATAATCAATCCTGGGATTGTGCCTGCGATCATTACTTTAGGAGTCATAAGTTCGAGTGTTTCTGGAGAAGCTATTTTCTGGTAATAATTATCATACAATGTTTTATTTGTTAGAAGTGAAATTAGATTAATTAGTAACAATGTTATTGCAAAAGCATACCAACTAATCGCTAATTTTTTTGCCCATTTTAATCTTTTTATAATACCATAAAAAATTGTTGTTAATATTCCAATTTTAATTAATTTTATAATAACTGCTCCTGTTCCGCTAAATAAAATTGGTCCTAATTGAGACATGGGAGCATCAAATATGTCAAACAACAGACCTAAGGATGCACCGCCAGTAATTATGAGAATTAATATCATTCCGATTGGAAATTTTTGTTTAGATTGTTCGTTTTCCATAATTTTTTAATCTTTAAATATTTAACTTTTAATAGTTTTGATCTGGAGCTAATATCGAGTTTATTGCTTCTTCTCTCTCGTCCTTAGCAGGGGAAGTAAGAAAGTCAATTCCGAAAAAGTTAGTTTTGGTGCGCGGGAGAGGATTCGAACCTCCACACCTTGCGGCACTGGCACCTCAAGCCAGCCTGGCTACCATTACAGCACCCGCGCTTGTTGCGTCCTATTATTTTCTTTATTATTAGTGTCTAAAATTATTTTTATTTTTCTATATTTTCTCTTAAGACAGGGCAATCCTTTTTTATAATACAATTTTGAGAATAGTAATTTCGATTCATTTTTAGCATATTTTAATTGCCATTCATCTTTAGTAATAGTTTGGGCAACATGGCCTTTCACTCCTTCTGTTTTTTTTAACTTCTCTCTAATCCAACTAATATGTGTTTTGCTAGCCGAGTTAAAAATAAGATAGAACATAAAGCTACTTGCCCATCTGGTGTCCCAATAACTATAACAGCTTCCATCTCCATCAAAGTGTCCTCTTAGAAAATCAAAAAAATATTTATTTGGGATTTTTAATTTCCCAATAGTTTTGCTCTTATGAGGAGTTAACCCTATTTTCAATAACCATTTATAAAAGACGCTATCGCCAAATTGAATACGAGGATATTTCTTTTTTGAAAAGCCACTAGATTTAAAACCAATTTTATTTTTTAATCCAAGACATTTCTTAAAAGTTTTTAAGAGCTGGATGTCTTTTGAGGTAAAATCTATATGTCTTCCATCAATAGAGAGACATCCGTCAGTAGTTATTAAGCCAACAGCATAGGCAAGTTCCGGAGACCACTTAACCATCTCTTTTCTTCTCGGTTTCATTATTGTATTGTATCTAATTTTAAAAGATCTCTCAAGGTAAAAGCGTATACCAATTCCGCCACCTGGGCTAACTTTTCTGTTCTTCTCCCTCTTTTTTATTGGGTTCTTCTTCGGAAGGTTCTTCTTTTGGTTCTTCTTTAGGAGATTCTTCTTTTTCGGAAATCTCTTTTTTCTCTTCTGGTTCCTCTTGAGTTTCTTTTTCTTCTTCCGCAGGTTTTTCTTTCTCTTCCGGCTTATTATCAAAGACCTCTTTGGTTTTTAATTTTCCTTTCTTTCCTTTTTTGTTTCTTAAATAATAGAGCTTTGATCTTCTAACTTTTCCTCTCTTTAATACTTCTATTTTCTCAATAGTGGGGGAGTGAAGAGGAAATATTTTTTCAACTTCAATTTTTCCGGTAATTCTTCTGACCGTGATTGTTGATCCTATTTCTTTTCCGTGCTTTCTTGAAATAATTTGACCCTCAAAAAACTGAGTTCTTTCTTTTGAATCTTTTTGAGTCGGGTCTTTTATCCTTTGATACACCTTAACCGTATCCCCGGGCCTAATGTCCGGGAGGTCTGTTTTAATTTGTGATTTTGTAAATTCTTTTATTTTTTCCATACTAATTTTATTATTTTATTTTTTACTCAAGGAGACTGAGTTCTTGAATGACTTTTTTAAGATCGTCTGGCATTTCTGAGTGGAATTCTTTTTCTTTTCCGTTTGGCATTTTTATCTTTAGGTAATAGGCGTGCAAGAACTGTCTTTTGAGGTTTTTTGGATCAACTTGTTTTCTGAAACGATAAAGTTTGTCTCCTGCTACTGGGTACCCGAGATAAGAGAGGTGAGTTCTTATCTGATGTTTCCTTCCCGTTTTAATGGTTACTTCGAGAAGAGTATAGCTTTTAAATCTTTTTATAGCCTTGTATTCGGTTAGTGCTGTTTTTTTTCTTTTTGCCTTTGGTCCTGCAAAAAGATAAGCTTTTTGTCTTTTTCTTTCTTTCGGAGACCTGCCTATTAATGTTTCTATCCTTCCTTTTTCGTCCTTTATTTCCCCCCAAACAAGGGCAAAGTATTTTTTATCTACCTTTCTTAGTCTAAATTGTTTTTTAAAGAAGTCAAAGCTTTCGTTGTTTTTTGCTATAAGGAGTATCCCTGAAGTGTCTCTGTCTAGTCTGTGGATTGCACCGTATCTTGGAGGATCTCCAACTTTTTTAAGCTCTGGGAATTTCTTTGAAAGAATGGTTATAATATCAATTTCTTCTTCTCCCTTCTCAAAAAAGACCACGAATCCCGCGGGCTTTTCTATGGCGAGCAAGTTTTCATCCTGGTAAATAATTTTTATTTTCTCGTCCTCCATTTTTTAAATATGCTGAATGTGGGCGGTAGAGGATTTGAACCTCTGACCTCTACTGTGTCGAAGTAGCACTCTAACCAACTGAGCTAACCGCCCTTGGGTTTCTGTGGGCACGGAGAGATTTGAACTCTCGACCTTGCGATTATAAGTCGCATGCTCTAACCAGCTGAGCTACGTGCCCGAAAAGATGCTCGGGGCTTATTTCTTCTTTTTACCCTTTCCGATTATTTTTTCAAACTCTTCTCTTTCTATCGTTTCCTTTTCGCAAAGTCTTTCGGATAATTTGTCTAAAAGTTTTCTTTCTTTTTTGAGAACTTTAATTGCCGTTTTTTCAGCATCTTTTAATATTTTTTCAACTTCTTTGTCTATCTCAGAGGCAGTTTTTTCGGAATAATTTTTTTCTTCTCCTATTTCTTTTCCTAAAAAGACCATATCATCTTTTTCTCCGAAAGAAATTGGCCCGAACCTGTCTGACATGCCGTACTCTTTAACTATTTTTCTTGCTAAGTCGGAGGCTGTTTGAAGATCGGAAGAAGCTCCCGTGCTCATTTCCCCGAATACTATTTTTTCTGCGCAATATCCTCCGAGAAGAGAGGCAAGCTCTGAAAGGAATTCGCTTTTTGTTTTCAGATATTTTTCCTTGTCGGGAAGCTTTAAAGTGTATCCTGCTGCATTTCCTCTTGCTATGATGGATATTTTTCTTATTGGTTCTGCAAAAGGCAGGAGGGTTGCTGTTAAAGCATGCCCTGATTCATGATATGCGGTTATTTTCTTCTCTCTTTCAGAAAGAATATGGCTTTTCCTTTCCGGACCCAAAAGAACTTTGTCTATTGAATGGAAGAGTTCTTCTTGGTAGACCTTCTTTTTGTTTCTTCTGGCTGCCAGAAGAGCAGCTTCATTCATTAAGTTTGCCAGATCAGCTCCCGAAAATCCCGGAGTTCTTTCTGCTATTTCTCTTAAATTGATGTTTGAGGAAAGAGGCTTTCCTTTGGTGTGTATTTTTAATACCTCTTCTCTGTCATTTATATCAGGCAGGTTTAAAACCATTCTTCTGTCAAATCTTCCCGGTCTTAAAAGGGCAGGATCCAGAGTGTCGGGCCTGTTGGTTGCAGCTATTACTATTACATTGGTATCTCTTTCAAACCCGTCCATTTCAACAAGTATCTGATTTAATGTTTGTTCTCTTTCATCGTGTCCTCCTCCCAGTCCGGTTCCTCTGTGTCTTCCCACAGCATCAAGCTCGTCTATGAAAAGAATGGCGGGAGCGGACTTTTTAGCTGTGTTAAAAAGGTCTCGAACTCTGGAAGCTCCCACGCCCACAAACATTTCCACGAATTCAGATCCCGATATTGAAAAGAAAGGAACATTTCCTTCCCCAGCCACTGCTCTGGCTAAAAGTGTTTTTCCGCATCCGGGAGGTCCCATAAGAAGAACTCCTCGAGGAATGGTGGCCCCCATTTTCAGGAATTTCTTCGGGTTCTTCAGAAAATCTACCACTTCTTTTAACTCTTCTTTAACCTCTCCTAGTCCCGCTATGTCTTTAAAGGTAATTTTTTCTTTTTTATGGCCTTCTGCGCCAAACAATCTTGCTTTAGCTTTTGAGAAGTCTAAAGCTTGCATTGCTCCTGATTTAGCATTTTTGCTTAAGTTACGGAAGATAATAAAGAAGAAAAGAAGGGGGAGAGCAAGAAATAATATTGGCCATAGCCATAATGTCCAATCTACTGATTCTACCGGCTTGATATTGACTTTTTGAAGAGCTTCTTTGGTCACGCCGTAATTTAAAAGAGATTCTGATAAAGAAATTTCCGTTTCTTTTTTTGAAAGAACTTCTTCTCCGTCTCTGTATTTGATAGAAATATCATTTCCTGAGACTGTTATCTCTTCCACTTCCTCTTGATTTATTTCTTCTGATAATTTTGTTAAGGAGATTTCCTCTTTGCTCTGAAAAGGGTCCGAGAACATTCCAAAAACCCCTCCAAGGATAAGAAATATAATTAAAACAATTAGAAAGTTTTTAATTAACGGTTTCATTTTAGAGATTTTTGAGAGAGAGGTATATTCTTTCGTCGGATATATTAATAATCTTTGCTTTTATTTCCTGTCCTACCTTGAAGTTTTCAGGGATATTCTTTGCTTCTTCTGGGTCTATCTCAGAAATATGAATAAGTCCTTCAAGCTGATCTACCTCGTTTTCTTTTGAAGACTCTTCTTGCTCGGGAGGAGAGAACCTGATAAAGATTCCAAAATCAACTACTCCCGTGATTGTTCCTTTTATGACTTGGTTAATTTTACAATTCTTTAGAGTTTCTTTCAGCTTTTTAATTTCTTTTGCTTTCTCTGAGAAAATGAGTTTTTTTTGCTTCGGATCCAGGTCAAATATTTTTACTTCCAATTTTTCTCCTATTAATTTCTGAAGCTCTTGGAGGATTTTCATTTTGTCTCCTCCTTCAACTCTGGGGTAGTGTTCGGATGAAAGCTGAGATAAAGGAAGAAACCCTTGTATTCCCGAAAGTTCGGAGATAAGGCCTCCCTTGTTTGCTTTTAAAACCTTAATTTCAACGGTTTCGTTGTTTTCTTTTATCTTTCTTAAGTCATCCCAAGCAATTTCTTCTCGTGCTTCGTTTATGGACAGACCGAAGTATCCCTCTTCGTTTTCAGGCTCGATTATTTTCACTGAGAGCTCGTCTCCCACTTTGAATTTTTTTAAGTCTTCTTGGGGGTTAAAGACGGAATTCTGATTGTCTTTTCCGGAAAGCTCTCTTTTGTAGATTATTCCGCTCCCGAATTTTCCAAGGTCAACAAAAATTCCGAAACTTCCAATTCCGGCAATCTTTCCCTCTACAATATCTCCAACTTTTTTTGGAGGCGTTAAATTTTTATTTAAAAGAGAAGTGTTTTTCATAACAACTATTCCCTAAAGTATCATAAGTTTTTAACATTGTAAAGAGGGATAAGTTATGATAAAATTAAAATACCCGGGCTTAGTTTATTAAAGGCTCGGTATTAATTGTTTAAAAATATGAAGATTAATTGGCACGGACAATCTTGTTTTCAAATAAATGTATCCAGGAATAAAAAAGAACAGATTAACATTGTTATTGACCCTGTTTCAAAAGAAAGCGGACTTAAAATTCCTAAAGTTAAAGCTGACATTCTGATTTTAACCGACGGTAACGGAGGCAAAGAAAAGCCTTCGGACTTCGGAGACCCTTTTGTTATAGGAAGGCCCGGAGAGTACGAGGTAAAAGATATTTTTATCAGAGGGATTGCCGGGGAAAACAACATTTATACTATGGAAGCGGAAAAGATGAGAATTTGTCATCTTGGAGGGTTAAATCAAGAAGAGCTTGCTCCCAAACAGCTGGAAGAAGTGGGGGATGTTGATATTTTAATGGTTCCCGTTGGGAATATTGGAACCATAGGATCTCGAGAGGCTTCAAAGGTGGTTTCTCAAATTGATCCTAGAATTGTTATTCCCATGAATTACAAAATACCGAACCTCAAGGTATCGGATAAAGAGGCAGAAGGAGTTGATAATTTCTTGAAGATAATGGGAAAGAAAGATGTGGATTCTCAAGATAAATTCTTGATAAAAGGAAAAGACTTGTCCGGTAAAGGATTGGAAGTTATAGTTTTAAATCCTTAATTTTTAAAAAAGTGAATTTCTTGGAAAAAATTCAAAGTTTGCCCGAAAAAAAGAAAAAAGCAATTCTTTGGGTTCTTGTGATTTTTTTTGGTGCTATCTTTCTTTTTCTTTGGATCGAAATGACTAAAAAAAATCTTTCTGAATTTAAAAGAGAAGAAATAATGGAAGGCATTAATTTTCCTCAACTTGAGGAAGATGTTTTTAAGGGAATAGACTCCCAAGTAGAAGAATTAAAAGATTATAATTTAGAACAAAATGAAGAAGAATCAAAAACCAAATAAAGAAATAGGATACGTCAGGTCGGGAGAAGTTGTTGAAGAAATGAGAAAATCATACATAGATTATGCTATGTCTGTAATTGTCTCAAGAGCTTTGCCTGATGTCAGAGATGGATTAAAGCCTGTCCACAGAAGAATTCTTTATGCCATGCTTGAGGACGGTCTTACTTATTCAGCCAAATTCAGGAAATCAGCAACTGTTGTTGGTAGCACTTTGGGAAGATATCATCCTCACGGGGATGTGGCAGTATATGATTCTTTAGCAAGAATGGCTCAAACATTTTCTTTAAGATACCCCTTGATTAAAGGACAAGGAAATTTTGGATGTTTTACTAAAGACACGAAGGTGCGATTAACTGATGGACGAAGCATTAGCTTTGGAAAGCTTATTCAAGAACAAGCAAAAGGAAAAAAGCATTGGACTTTTTCTTTTAATCACGAAGAGAAAAAAATAGAAATTACGGAGATTAAAAAACCACGACTTACTCGTAAAAATTCTTCGTTAGTGGAAGTAAAGCTTGATAACGGGGGAAAAATTCGTTGCACTCTTGATCATAAGTTTATGTTGCGTAACGGGAAATACAGAGAGGCAAAGCGTTTAAAAGAGGGTGATTCTCTTATGCCTCTTTATACCAATGTAGACGATGGGGAAAAAGATAAAAATTTAAAAGGATATACTAAAGTTTTTCAGCCCATAGAAGGGTCTTGGAGTTTTACTCACCACTTATCTGATAATTGGAATTTGCATCAGGGGGTTTATGAAAAAAAAGAAGGAAGAGTACGACACCATATAGATTTTAATAAGCTCAACAATAATCCAGATAATGTCCAAAGAATGCAATGGGGTGAACATTGGAGACTTCATGCAAAGCTTGCTTCGTGGCGTCATAAAAACGATCCAGAGTATGTAGAAAAGATAAAAAAAGGAAGAGAAGAATTTATAAAAAATAATCCTCAATTTATATCTGAAAGAGCTTCTAATAGAAATAGAATAATGTGGCAGAACTCTAAATACAGAAAAACCCAAATAGAACGACTCAAGATGATGTGGAAAGATGAGGCCTATAAAGAGTTTATGCAAAAGCAGTCAAGTAAAAACTTAAAACGTTTATGGCAAGATAGAGAGTTTCAAGAATTAATGAGTGATTGTAAATCTCGAGAAATGAAAGCCCGATGGAAAGACCCTGAATATCGTAAAAAAAGAATTGCTCACATGCAGAAAATCTCCCAAAAAATTTGGAGTGATCCTGCTCATCGAGAGTTTATATCAAACCGAATGAAAGAAATTACCTCTGATCCTAAATGGAAGAAGAAACAGAGTGGTATTACCAAAGCACTCTGGAAGAACCCAGAATATCGGGCAAAATTTCCTAAGGACCATTTTATTCAAATGGGAAAAAAGCTTTGGGAAGATGAAAATACGCGAATATTTCATTCCGAAAAAGCCAGGAAACAATGGCAGGATCCAGTATTTCGGAAAAAGGCTTTAAAAACAATTAAAAAAACGGCTGAGAAGCGAGTTAAAGAAAATCCGCAATTAATGAAAGAATTAGCGGATAAGGCCGCAATTTCATTAGAAAAAAAATGGAAGGATAAAGAATATAAAGAACGTGTTATCAAAAGTAAAGTTTTGCGACACGTTAAAAACTTAATTGAAAATTACAAGAAAATTACTCCCGAGCTGTATGAAAAAGAAAGAGTTAATAATGGTATTCCTAAAATTGAAAATGCCATTAAATACTTTAAAAACTTTGAGGAGATGACGGAAAAGGCAGAAACATATAATCACAAAGTAGTTTCTGTAAAGTTTTTAAAGAAAAAAGAAAACGTATATGATATTACGGTTGATCCATGGCATAATTTTGCTCTAGGGGCCGGAATTTTTGTCCATAACTCTATCGATGGAGATCCTCCTGCCGCCCAGAGATATACAGAGTGTAAGATGTCTAAAGAGGGAGAAGAAATGCTCAAAGATATTAACAAGAATACCGTAAACTTTATTGACAATTACGACGGGAGCAGAAGAGAACCTGCTGTTCTTCCTTCTCCCTTGCCTCAGCTTCTTTTGAACGGTTCCCTGGGAATTGCAGTGGGAATGGCAACGAGCATTCCTCCTCATAACTTAACTGAAGTTGTGGATGCTTCCGTTTATCTTCTGGAAAATCCCAAAGCAGACACGGAAGATCTTTTTAAGTTTGTTAAAGGTCCTGACTTCCCGACGGGAGGGGCTATTTTCAATAGAAAAGAAATTTTAGAAGCATATTCTCAAGGAAAAGGTCCTATCGTCAGCAGAGGGAAGGCGGAAATAAAAGAGCCGAAAGAAGGACGAACCCAGATTATAATTACGGAGATTCCCTATCAGGTTCAAAAATCAAAACTGATAAAACAGCTTGCTTCTTTGGTCCAAAACAAAAGAGTTAACGGTGTGAAAGATATTAGAGATGAATCAGACAAAGAAGGTTTAAGAATAGCGATTGATTTGCAAAAAGGTGCTTTTGCCCAAAAAATACTCAATCATTTCTATAAATTCACGGATCTTCAAAAAACATATCATTTGAATATGCTTGCTTTGGTAGGGGGAATCCAGCCAAAAACACTTTCTCTGGCAGAAGTCCTGGAGCATTTTCTTGAACACAGAAAAGTTGTAATAACAAGAAGAACCGAGTATGACTTGAAAAAAGCAAAAGAAAGAGCCCATATTTTAGAAGGTTTATACAAATGCCTTTCAAGGATTGACGAGGTTATTAAAGTTATAAAGAAATCAGAGAACAGAGAATCAGCTCTTAAAAATTTGATGGTTAAGTTTAAATTGACTCAGATTCAGGCGAATGCGATTTTAGATACAAAACTTTCTGCCTTAGCTAAACTTGAGAGAAAAAGGATAGAAGATGAATTGAAAGAATTAAAAGAGAAAATAAAAGAATATTTATCTATTTTGAAGAGTCCAAAGAAGATAAAGGAATTGGTAAAAAAAGAGCTCATCTCTTCAAAAGAAGAATTTGGGGACGAGAGGAGAACTAAAGTTTATATTCAGAAAGTCGGAAGCTTTGCTGAAGAAGATTTAATTCCCCAGGAAGAGACAGTTATAACCTTGACCAGGGGAGGATACATTAAAAGAGTTAATCCTTCTCTTTACAGAAAACAAAGAAGGGGAGGGAAAGGATTTATGGGCCTTAGGACGGTTGGAGATGACATTGTTGAACACTTTCTTTCAGCTCAAACCCATGACAATCTTTTATTCTTTACTGATTCGGGGAAAGTTTTTCAAATGCCTTCATATGAAATTCCAGAAGGAAGCAGAGTAGCTAAAGGAAGAGGCCTTTTGAACTTTCTTGAAATATCTTCCGATGACAGGATTTTAACGTTGTTTTCTTTGGGCAACGGTAAACAAAAAGAAGAATTGAAATACTTGGTTATGGCCACTAAAAATGGTATAATCAAGAAAACTCCTTTGGAAGATTTCAAAAATGTCAGGAAGTCGGGATTGATTGCAATCTCTCTGAGAAAAAATGATGCCTTAAGACAGGTTTCCAAGACAAGCGGGAACGATGAGATAATCCTGGTAACTAAAAAGGGACAGTCAATAAGGTTTAAAGAGAAAGAGATAAGATCAATGGGAAGGACTGCTTCGGGGATTAAAGGAATAAGGATTAAAAAAGATGATGAAGTGGTGGGAATGGATATTATCAGAGCAAATAAAGAAAAGAAAAAATCTTCAAAAGACTATTTGATGATTGTAACGGAAAACGGGTACGGGAAAAGAACCGAACTTAAAGAATTTAAAGCCCAAAAGAGAGGAGGGTCGGGGATAAAAGCAGCAAAGGTGAACAAAAAGACAGGGGACATTGCAAACTTTAAAGTTTTGGAAGATGAAGAGGACTTAATAGTCATTTCCAGGAAAGGGCATGTTATCAGGACTAAGATAGGATCTATTTCAAAGCTAGGAAGGGCTACCCAGGGAGTTAGAATTATGAGGATGGCTGAAGGAGACAAAATAGCCTCGGCAGCCTTCATATAATATGGTTGAATTTTTAAACCCAAAAGAAATATTAAGCAAAATTCCTTTAAAGGAAAATATGACAGCAGCTGATTTTGGCTGCGGTTCGGGCGGATGGGTCATCCCTTTGGCCCAAAAACTGGAGAAAGGAAGAGTTTTTGCAATTGATGTTTTAGAAGAGCCTCTCTCTGTTTTGGAGTCAACCTGCAAAGAAAGGAATATTGTCGGTGTTAAAACTATAGTTTCTGATGTGGAAAAAGAAAAAGGATCTACCTTAAATGATGAAACCGTTGATTTGGTTTTATTAACCAATCTTCTTTTCCAGGTTGAAGACAGAGAAAAAGTTTTAAAAGAATCAAAAAGAGTTTTGAAAAAAGGAGGAATGATTTTAATTGTTGATTGGAAAAAGGATGTGGCAATGGGTCCGGAAGAGGGAAAAATTTCATCAAAAGAAGTTAGAGAAATGGCTGACAACCTAGATCTAAAATTGGAAAAAGAGATAGAATCCGGAAATTATCATTACGCTTTAGTTTTTAGAAAATAAGAAATTTTCAAAGAATTATGAAAACTTTTTCAAAAAAAATATTATTGTCATTAGTTTTATTCAGCATAGTCTTGGTTCCTTTGATTGTTTCAGCAGAACCAATTGAAATAC
>CAZBVF010000002.1:0-19745 GCA_964495335.1 uncultured Candidatus Saccharibacteria bacterium | reverse complement strand
TATTTGTATGTTTAAATCTTTATGATATATTAGAATAATGTTTAAATTCTTAAAAAATCTTTTAACTTTAATTATTTTTATAGGTTTAATCGGCGCCACTTTTTTTATTGGTAAAAATGCCGGTCTATCTGAATGCAGAGTTTGTCCGCCAGAAGACATTAACTTCTCTTTGTTTTGGGAAGGATATCAAAAGCTTCAAGAAAATTTCATAGATAGTGAGAAAATAACAGACGAGAAAATCATTTACGGTGCCTTGTCAGGAATAGCCGATTCCCTTGATGATCCTTACACTATTTTTCTTGATCCGGAAGAAACTAAAATATTTTTAGAAGATACGGAAGGAGTATTTGAGGGAGTGGGAATGGAAATAGGAATCAGGGACGAACAGTTAACCGTTATTGCTCCTCTTGAAGAAACACCTGCTCAAAAAGCTGGCTTGAGAGCCGGAGATAAAATTTTAAAAATAGGCGGCACTTTTACTCATAACATTGGCACAGACGAAGCAGTTAAATTAATAAGAGGGGAGAGGGGGACGGAAGTTTCTTTAATGATTATGAGAGAAGGCTGGAATGAAGCGAAAGAATTCAAAATTGAAAGAAAAGTCATTGAAATTCCTTCTCTCAAATGGGAACTTTTATCTTCTTCCGAGAATAAAGAAGATATAGCTTATCTGAAAATTTATCATTTTAGCAGTCAAGCAGAAGGAGATTTCAAAGAAGCTGCTTCTGAAATATTAAAAAGCTCTGCTGAAAAAATAGTTCTTGATTTAAGAAACAACCCGGGAGGATATCTTCATATTGCCAAAGATATTGCAGGTTGGTTTTTGGAAAAAGGCCAAACAGTGGTAATAGAAGACTTTGATGGAAAAGATGAAGAAAAAACATATCAATCCGAAGGACCTTCGTCTTTAATATCTTATCCAGTAGTAGTTTTAATTAATGAAGGGACTGCTTCGGGTTCGGAAATTTTAGCTGGTGCACTGAGAGATAACAGATCAATAAAGCTTATAGGGCAAAAATCATTTGGAAAAGGATGCGTTCAGCAAGTTAAAAAATTAAGCGACAATTCTACTTTAAAGATAACGGTAGCTAATTGGCTTACACCCAACAGAACTTCTATCAGCGAAGAGGGCCTTGAAGCAGACGTTGTTATTGAAATGAAAGAAGAAGATTACCTTGAAGGCAAGGATCCTCAGCTGGAAAAAGCTATTGAAGTGATAAGAGAAATAAGGTAGAATGATAATATTAAAAGATTAAATTATGAAAGTTGTTTTAACCCAAAACGTAGAAAATTTAGGAAAAAAATACGAAATTAAAGAAGTAAAAGACGGCTATGCCAGGAATTTTTTGATTCCCAATCACTTGGCAGTGCCGGGTACAAAAAATAATATTATGTGGGCTGAAAAAGAAAGAGAAAAAGAAGAAAAGAACATAGAAGAAGAATTAAAAAAAACCCAGGAGGTTGCTTCCAAAATGGATGGTCTTGAAGTTAATTTTGAAGTAAAAAGCGGAAAAGAAAATCAGATTTTCGAATCAATAACTGCTCAGAAAATTGCCGATAAATTAAAGAAAATGGGTTATGAAATAAAGAAAAGCCAGATTGATCTTGAAAAGAACATAAAAGAAACAGGGGAATTTCCTGTTAAGATAAAATTTGACCATAATCTAGAAACAGAGATAAGAGTAATTGTTACAGAAGAGAAATAGTTTTTTATCCATTTTCCAAACCCTCAATCCCAACTAATTTTTATTGGGATTTGATATTTGAAATATAGAGTTTTATGGCAAGATATATTTTTATAGCCGGAGGCGTAATGTCCGGTATCGGAAAAGGAGTTGCTACAGCAAGCATAGGTAAAATCCTTCAAAGTAAAGGATTTAAAGTCACCGCTTTAAAAATAGATCCTTATATCAATGTTGATGCGGGAACGATGAATCCTATTGAGCACGGAGAAGTTTTCGTAACAAAAGATGGAGTTGAATGCGATCAGGATGTGGGAAATTACGAAAGATTTTTAAATATAGAACTAACCACAGATAATTATCTAACCACGGGAAGAGTTTACAAGTCCGTAATTGAAAAAGAAAGAAACCTTGAATACGAGGGAAAATGCGTTGAAGTTGTTCCCCATATCCCCGAAGAGGTTATCTCGAGAATAAAAAAAGCAGCCCGAAAAAATAAGGCTGATTTTGTTTTAATAGAGATAGGGGGAACGGTGGGAGAATACCAAAACAGTCTCTTTCTGGAAGCTGCCAGGATGATGAAACTTAACCACCCGAAGGATGTTCTTTTTGTCTTGATAACTTATCTGCCCGTTCCCAATATAATAGGGGAAATGAAAACAAAGCCAACCCAACAGGCTGTGAAATGGCTTAATATGGCCGGTATCCAACCTAATTTAATAGTTGCAAGGTCTTTGTTTGAAATTGATGAAGTTCGCAAAAAGAAAATATCGACCTTTTGTAATGTTTTGAAAGAAGATGTAATTTCCGCCCCTGATGTTAAAAGAATATATGATATTCCTGTTAATTTTGAAAAGGACAATACGGGAAACAGAATTTTAAAAAAATTCGGACTGAAAGCAAAAAGAAATAAAGACATGAAAGAATGGAAGCAACTTTTTAAAAAGGCAAAATCATTAAAGAAAAAAGTAAAGATAGGAATTGTCGGAAAGTATTTTAAAACGGGAAACTTTGTTTTAATGGACACATACATCTCCGTAATTGAAGCAATAAAACACGCTTCCTGGTTTCACGGGAGAAAGCCTGAAATAAATTGGATTTACGCCCAAAAGTACGAAAAAAACCCTCAATCGTTAAAAGAACTTAAAGAATATGATGGCATCATTATTCCCGGAGGATTTGGGACTAGAGGAACAAAAGGAAAAATAAAAGCGATTGAGTTTTGTAGAAAAAACAAGATTCCTTTTTTCGGATTATGCTTGGGAATGCAATTGGCTGTTGTGGAGTTTGCTAAAAACGTTTGCGGGTTAAAGAACGCTCATTCTACTGAAATAGATCCTGATTGCAAAGAACCGGTAATCGATGTCATGGTCGAGCAAAAAGAACTTATTGAAAAGAAAAAATACGGAGGGACAATGAGGTTGGGGGAATATCTCTGTGAGTTAAAACCAAAATCAAAAGCTTTCAAGTCCTACGGGGAAAAATCTTTCTACGAAAGACATAGGCATAGGTATGAGCTGAATAATAAATTTAGAAAAACACTTGAAGAAAAAGGACTTTTTGTTTCTGGTGTTAATCCTCAAAAAGATCTCGTTGAAATAGTAGAAATTAAAGACCATCCTTTCTTTGTGGGCGTTCAATTTCATCCAGAATTCAAATCACGACCCTTAGATCCTCATCCTTTATTCAAAGAGTTTATCTCTTCTTGCATTAAGAAAAATTAATTCATAAAAAAACAGCCTTTTGGAAAAGCTGTTTTTCAAGAAAATTATTTATTCAACGTTTACAATTTTTACAGTTCTTTGAGCTCCGCTAAATTTTTTCTTCCTTTTTATTCCAAAAGCAACCTTTCCTTCTTTAAGTGAATAAAGGGTATCATCTCTTCCTTTTTTAACATTTTTTCCCGGAATAAATTTAAGTCCTTTTTGCCTGACAATTATCATTCCTGTCTTTACCGCCTCTCCTTCGTATTTTTTAACTCCGAGATATTTGGGCTTGGAGTCTCTACCCAAACTTGTTGAACCTGCTGATTTTGTTTTAGACATAAATATTAATTATTAATAACAGTATTATGCTAACAAAAGTATTTGAATTTGTCAAAAGAAATAAAGCAGATATAATCTTAATAATAGGAATAATCTTAGTATCCTTGTTTTCTTTTGCTTTTGGATATATAACAGCGAAAGAAGAGCAAAAAGAAAGTTTAAAATTCGAAATAAACAACAATTCAGATAAAGGTCTAAAGCAAAATGAGTTTTAAATATGGACAAAAAAGAAGTAAAAATTAAAATAAGGGATGAAGATTTAAAGGGATGCTATTCTAATTTAATGATGGTAAGGCATACAAAAGAAGAGTTTTCTCTTGATTTTATAAACACTTTCAACCCTCCCATTCTGACATCAAGAATAATAACCAGCCCAGGGCACCTTAAAAGAATGGTAAAAGCCTTACAGGAAAATATTGAAAAATACGAAAGAGAATATGGAAAAGTCGAAGAAGCAGAAAATAAAAAGGAATCAGAGCTCGGATTTCATGCTTGAAAAATATGATTAATTTTGAAGATTTTAAAAAAATTGACTTAAGGGTTGCTAAAATTATTTCAGCAGAGAAAATAGAAGAATCAGAAAAATTATTAAAGTTAACCTTAGACTTAGGGGATGAATTTCCGGAAAGAACGGTATTGGCAGGAATTTCTAAATTTTACAACCCAGAGGATTTAATCGGAAAAGAAATAATTATAGTAGCTAACTTAGAGCCCAGAAAAATAATGGGAATGGAAAGCGAAGGAATGCTTTTAGCTGCAGTTGACGGTGAAAGGCCTGTTATTCTGAATCCCGAATCTGAAGTTCCTCCGGGAACTAAAATACAATGACTTATATAATAAACGCAAGAGGAGAAAAAGAACCTTTCTCTTCCAAGAAAGTTTACAATAGCGCAAGAAGAGTTGGGGCTTCTGTTTCTTTGGCTAAAGAAATATCAAAAAAAATAGAAAAAGAAGCTTTCCCCGGCATGAAAACTTCTCAGATTTTTAAGAAAGTAAAAGACTTACTTTCCAAAAAGAAAAAGAAGCTAGCCATTAAGTTTTCTTTAAAAGAGGGGATGAAAAGATTAGGTCCGACAGGATATCCCTTTGAAAAATACGTGGCAAATATACTCTTAAGACAGGGATTTAAGGTAGAAATTAACAAGATAATTAAAGGACATTGTTGTTCTTATGAAATAGATTTTTTGGCTGAAAAAGATGATCTTTTTTATATAGGGGAGTGTAAATACAGAAATCTTTCCGGAGCAAAAGTTGGGTCAACCATAGCTCTTTCAAATCATGCTCGTTTTCTGGATATTGAAAAAAGAGGAACTTTCAACAATAAGAAAAAGGTTAAAAGCATGCTTGTTACCAATACTAAGTTTACAAACAAAGCTATAAAATATTCAAAGTGCGTGGGAGTTGATCTTTTGGGATGGCATTATCCAAGCAAAGAAGGCCTTGAAAAGATTATAGACGAAAAAAAACTTTACCCCGTAACCATATTAAGATCATTAAGAAAAGACGTATCAGATACCCTTGTCTCTGGAAGGATAATGCTCATACAAGATTTGTTGAAATTAGACATAGAAAAATTTGCCAACAAAAATCATCTTTCGTTGTCTTATCTGAAATCTTTAGTAAAAGATGCTAAAACATTAATTGAAAAATAAAATTATGGAAAGAGAAAAAGCTTTAGAGATTCTAAAAGAAAACATAAAAAATAAGAACTTAATAAAACATTCCCTGGCGGTTGAAGCTTTAATGAAGGCTCTGGCTCGTCATTTCGGCGAAGATGAGAAAAAATGGGCCCTAGCAGGTCTTTTGCATGACATAGACTATGAAAAAGTGGAAAATGATTTATCTCAACATTCTTTAGTGGGAGCGGAAATGCTTTCTAATTTAGAAATAGAAAATGATATTTGTCAAGCAGTAAAAACTCACAACGAAGCTCACGGAATAGAGCCCGAGACCTTAATGGGGGAGAGTCTTTATGTTTGCGATCCTTTAACAGGGTTAATAGTAGCTTCAACGCTAGTTTTACCGTCAAAAAAAATATCCGACTTAACAACAGAAAATGTTCTTCACAGATTCAAGGAAAAATCTTTTGCCAAAGGAGCAAACAGAGAAATTATTAAAAAATGTAAAGATTATCTTAATTTAAGCTTGGAAGAATTTATAGGAATATCTTTAAAGGCCATGCAAGAAATATCGGATGATTTAGGACTTTAATATTGTGCGAACTTTAACTAAAAGAAAACCCCTCTTCCGGAGAGAAGAGGAGTTTTTAGTTATTTTTAATATTTTTACCGCTATGGAATTTTCTATGCACCTCTCTCAGTCTTTTATTAGTAACGTGAGTATATATTTGAGTTGTAACTATACTTTTGTGTCCTAAAAAATCTTGAATACTTCTAAGATCCACTCCTTGATTTAATAAGTCTGTTGCATAAGAATGTCTCAAAGTATGAGGAGTCGTGAAAAGAGGTATGTTTGCAAGAACTGAATATTTTTTAACAATTTTTTCAATGGATCTGGCAGTCAGTCGAGGTTCTGCACCTTTTCGAGATCTATAATGGATAAAAAGAGGCTTTTCCATATCATCTCGGCTTTCTAGATATTTCTTTACCCAGTCAAGAGCTCTTTCTGAAAAATATACCGTTCTGGGATGACCTCCTTTTCCTATAACTCCGAGTTCTAAATCTTTTTTGTTTTTTATATTAACAAATTGGTCCCGGTTTAAAGAAACCAATTCTGCTATTCTCAGTCCTGTTGAAAAAAAACTTTCCAAAATAGCCCTGTCTCTCATTCCAATCTTAGTTTTTATATCAGGAGTCATTAAAAGCTTCTCGATTTGCTCTAAATTCAGGAATTTTATATTTTTTTCGTTCCTGGCATCCTTTGGAAGGGTTATTTTGTCTGCCGGGAGTGAAACTATGTCTTTGGCCGTAAAATAGCTCAGAAGGGCTCTCAGGGCGATTAAATAGTAGTGTTGAGTGATTCTTTTCAAAGGTTTTCCTTTTTCATCACGATAGCGAGATAAATACAAACGGTAACTCCATATATCGTCCGCAGATAAATCATGAGGTTTTAAGTTTTCCTTTTTTTCTTTATTAAGCCAACCAGAAAACTTTTTAAGATAGCGACTATAGTTTTCTTGAGTTTTATTTGCTAAACCTTTTTCTATTTCACAATAGTCTAAAAAGTCGGGAATGTGATTTATTATAGTTTTGTCCGATTTCTTCATAGGTTGTGTTTTTGATCTTAATAATAACTCTTTACCTACATTGTACGAACCTTACTATATTTATACTACAGCCCCCTAAAAGGCCTGTCAAGTACTCTCCTACTTGCTTATTATGCTTTTTAATCTCTCCCAAAGAGATTTTCTTATTTCAGGAAACTCTTCTTTAAATTCTTCTTTTTCTTTTTTTATTTGATCCTCGATTACGGGCTTTCTTTTTTCAACTTCTTTTTGAAATAAAGGCTTGATTGAGTTTTCCCAAAAATTTACAATAGTTCCCCATATTCTTTTTAAAAAAGGAACTATATCGTCTTTCCATAAATCTTTCACAAATTCTATTATTTCTCTTCCCCGGCCTATTTCATTTATCTCAGATAAATCTTCTTGACCGAAACAAAATATAGGGATTAAAGAAGAAACTAAAAGAAAAATGGCTATTTTTTCTTTCATAACATTTCTTTTGCTCTTTTTATCCTTTTAAGGCTTTCCTCCTTCCCTAAAACTTCAGACACTTCAAAAGGGCTGGCAGAGGCTTTTTTGCCCGTCAGAGAGGCTCTCAGGGGCCATAAAAGGTATCCTCTGTCCCCTTCTTTGATTTTCTCTGCTTCTTGCAAAAGAATTTTCGTTAAATTCTCTTTCTCCCAATTTTCTATCTTTGACAATATTTCCTCAGACTTATCAAGAGAGATTTTAATCTCCTCAACTGGATAAGACTTCCACATAAGGAGCTCTTTTTCATATTCCGGTTTTTCCTTGAAAAAGAAATCTGTTAATTCGGTTATTTCAGAAAGCTTCTTTAGTCTTTCTCGATAGAGAGAAACTATTTTCTTTAGAAAATTAAAATCTACTTCTTTTCCCGTTTCATTGATAATAAAGTTATTTGAAAAATCAACTCCGGAAACTCCTAAAAATTCAACTCTGGGAACTGTCTTCTGAGCTTCCGGCTTTGGAGTTATCAGATTGTTTTCTATCAAGTAAGGAATGCAAAGCTGAGTAATCTCACTCAACGGCTTGTGGCGGATATAGTAGCCGTTTAAATAGTCAAGCCTCTTTATGTTAAAAACCGCACCTCCCTTCTGCACTCTTTCCAAAGAGAATTCTTTAATCAAAGAACTTAGAGAAAAAACTTCTTCGTCCGTTCCCGGATTCCACCCCAAAAAAGCCATAAAGTTAATGAGCGCTTCGGGCAAATATCCCTCTTTTTTATACTCCGAAACAGAAGTTACAGCATGTCTTTTTGAAAGCTTTGCTTTATCAGGCCCTAGAATTAAAGGTAAGTGCCCGAATCTCGGACGAGGAAATTCGAGAGCTTCTTGAATTAAAATTTGTTTTGGGGTATTGGAAACATGATCCTCCCCTCTTATAACGTGAGATATTTCCATTTCAAAATCATCAACCACAACCGCAAAATTATACAAAGGCTCAGTAATACTTTTAGCTATAACAAAATCACCCATAAGAGAAGAATCTATTTCAATTCTTCCTCGGATTAAATCGTTAAAAATAACTTTTTCCCCGGGATTTTTAAACCTAATAACGTAAGGTTTTTCTTCTTCTAAGTTTTTCTTTATTTCATCTTCGGAAAGGTTTCTGCAAGTTCCGTCATACTTGGGAACTTTTCCTATGCTTACTTGGTATTGACGTTTAGCTTCAAGTTCTTCTTTAGAGCAAAAACATCGATAAGCCTTTCCTTCTTTTAAAAGCTTTCCTAAATACTTCTCGTATATAGGGATTCTTTTGCTCTGTCTGTAAGGTCCGTATTGACCCATATATTGTGTATCTTTATCTTTTGCTTGATTTTTTGAGACGGGCCCTTCGGTCCAGTCAATCTTCAGCCATTTTAAATTTTCAATGATATCTTCTTCAAATTCAATTTTAGATCTTTCTATATCGGTATCTTCAATTCTTAAAACGAAAGCTCCGTCATTTTTCTTTGCGAAAAGATAATTAAACAAAGCCGTCCTGGCTGTTCCAATGTGAAATTTCCCCGTTGGGGAAGGAGCTATTCTTACTCTTATTTTATTAAAAGGAGAAGCTTCCATATTTTTAATTAATAAATTAAATATTCCATTATATATTTAGCAATTATTTCCGCTGCCCTGGGGCGCGAGAAATTTTTTGCTGAAACAGACATTTTTTCCATTTTTTCAGGACTTGAGGTTATATATTTCAGTCTCTCAAGAAAAAAATTAGCAGTCAAGTTTCTCTCCTCTATTACAAGGCATGCTCCTTTTTCCTGATAAGAATAAGCATTGTTAACTTGATGATTTTGAGCAGATTCGGGAAGAGGAACTAAAATAGAAGGTTTCCCGCAAAGAGCAATTTCAAAGATTGTTCCAGATCCCGCCCTTGCCAAAACCATATCACAAGCAGAAAGAGCATGCTTTAGTTTGTTTTCTTCTAAAAACGGATGAGGATGATAATACTTATTCAAAGAAGGATTAATCATCACTTGTGATTCAGACCTTACTTCCTCAAAGTTTTTTGGTCCCGTTTGATGAATAACTTGAAAATCATTTAAAAGCTGAGGCAAAACATTTAGGATAAGATTATTAATTCTTTCCGATCCCTGTGATCCTCCCAAGACAAGAAGAATAGGTCTTCCTTTTTTAAGATCAAAAATTCTTTCGGCCTCTTCTTTAGAACCTTTCATTATTTCTTTTCTGACTGGATTTCCAACTGAGATTACTTTTTCGGGAGGAAAAAATTCCGTTTCGTTAACAGGAAAAGAAGAAAAAATTTCCAGAGCAATCTTTGATATTATTCTATTTGAAAGACCGGGAGTAACATCAGATTCATGAAGCATGACGGGAGTAAAAAAAAGATAAGACAATACAGAAACAGGGAAAGATCCGTACCCTCCTTTGCTGAATATTAAGTCAGGAAAAAGAAAGAAAAGATAAAAAAAGGATTGAATGAGACCGACGATGATTTTAAAAATATCAAAAATATTTTGAAAAAAAGATTTGAAAGTCCAATATCTTCTTATTTTTCCGGAAACTATGCTTTTTACTTTAATCCCTTCTTTTGAAAGCATAAAAGACCCAAAATCATCTCTTGGACCAATAAAATAAAATGAAAAATCGGGGCGGATTCTTTTCAACTCCCTTGCTATGGAAATTATTGGAAAAATATGACCTCCGGTTCCTCCTCCGGTAAAAACTATTCTCATATTTTAATATTTTAACACTTAAATCGTTAAATACAAAAGGCAATTATTAGTCCAAATGCCTTGATAAGTTTAATAACAGTCCCGAAGCTGCTAACTCAACCGATAAGTGAGATCCACCGTAAGCGATAAAAGGCAAAGGTATTCCTGTGAAAGGAATAATTCCCAAAACGGAAGCAATATTAAGGAAAGCTTGAGAAATTATCCAAACAGCAATTCCTATTGATAAAATTTTAGCAAAAGAATTAGAAGATTCTTTTGAGATCCTGAAACTTATAAAAACAAAGGCAAGAAAAAGTGAGATAAGAAGAAAGCTTCCCAAAAATCCTCCTTCCTCGGCAAAAACAGCAAAAATTGAATCTGCAATGGGTTGAGGTAAAAAACCAAGCTTTTGGATCCCAAAACTTATTCCTTTTCCCCATAATCCTCCCGAACCAATGGCTATAATTGATTGATTAACTTGATATCTTGATCCGAGAAGATCCATATTTTCCGCATCTAAAAAAACTAACACCCTTTCTATCCTATAGCCCGCAAGAGGAATAACAGCCAAAAAAATTAAAAATATAATCAATATTAATAAAAGATTCTTTGGTTCTGCGCTAGCAACAAGATACATAGAAACAGCAGAAGCAATTATCACAGCTAAAGTCCCAAAGTCAGGTTGTAAGGCAAGAAGAAAAATTAACAAACCTACAATTACCAAGAAAGGAATGCTTTTTTTAATCCATTCTCCCCGGAGAAATGATTTTTTAATTTTCCCCTGGGGCTTCCAGTCCCATTTTGAAAGCCAAGCAGAGATATAAACGACAGAAGCAAGCTTAAGAAATTCCGAAGGCTGAAAACTTAAAGAACCCAAAGAAATCCATCTCGTAGCCCCCGCTGCCTTAACGCTTAAAAAAGGCAAAAATACCATTGAAGTCAAAAAAAGGCCAAAAAGCATCAAATACAAAGACCACTTTCTAAAAAATTCCAAAGGAATTAAAAAACACAAAACTCCTAAAAAAAGTCCAAAAAGTCCGTATTTCATCTGGCGTAAAAGAAGATAAAAAGGAGAACCAAATTCTTTTTGGGAATAGTGGAAAGAAGCAGTGCACAATATTAAAAAACCTATCATTACCAAAGAAAAAATGACTATTAATAAAAATTTATCCGGAAAACGAGATTTTCTTCTTTCCATTATTGAATTATATCATAAGTTCTTTTTTCTGTTGAAGAACTCCTTGATATATTTTTTAAATAATTTCCCTCGTTCTTTGTAGTCTTTAAAATTAGTAAAGCTGGCGCAAGCCGGTGAAAGTAAGCAAATATTCCCTTTTCCTGTATGAGAAAAAGAAATTTTAATCGCTTCCTTCATATTATCTGTAAAGAAAAAATCAAACTTATCCTTGTTTTTTATTTTTTTCCAAATTTTATTACCCGTGACGGGGAAAAGAATTAATGTTTTTATTTCACTTTCTTCTATTCTTTTTACCAATTTTTTAAAGTTAAGGTTTTTTTCACTTCCCCCCAAAATTAAAGTTTTGACTTTTTTCTTTAAAAAATCTAAAGCAAATATTGTTGATTCGGGAATAGTTGAAGACGAATCATTGTAAAAATCAATGCCTTCAAAATTACCCACATATTCCAACCTGTGTTCTATGGAACTGCTTTCTTTGATTGATTTTGAAGCTTGGTCAGGAGAAATATCAAATAATCCAGCTACCTTTTTAGCAATATTAATATTCAAATCAATAGATTTTCCTTTAACAGGAATTTTTCTTGCCTTAGATTTTGCTGCAATCTTTTTTACTATCGGATCTTCACTGTTATAGACAAGAAAATCTTTTTTTGTCTGATGTTTCGTTATATTTTCTTTGGAAAAAACATATTCTTTAAAGTCCTTGTAATAATCCAAATGGTCGGGATAAATATTTAAAAGAACGGCAATGTCGGGTGAGGATTTTAAATTATAAAGTTGATGAGAAGAAAGCTCATAAACAAAAATGCTATCTTTTCTGAAAATGAAATTCAGAACTGGCCTTCCTATGTTCCCGGCAAAATAAACTTTTTTACCCGCATCCCTTAATATGGAATAAATAAAAAAGCTGGTTGTCCCCTTTCCTTTTGTTCCCGTAACCCCGATTATTTTTCCTTTAAAGTTATCAAAGAAAATTTTTGTTTGAGAAGTTAAAACAGGAAAAACAGATTTTGGAATTTCTTTGAAAGGTATTCCCGGTGATTTGACAATAAGATCATATTTTTCCAAAGAATTTAAATAGTCATCGCCAAAATTAATTCTTATCTTTTTTGAATTTAATTCTGAATTAATCAGATTTCTTTTTTTTAAAGAAAAGTCTTCCAGTTTCTTTTTATCAGCCAGATAAAAAAGCTTTTCAGGAAAAAGCTTTCTTAAAAATAAAAAAGTGTCTTCCCCTTCCCTGCCAAAGCCTAAAATTAAGGTTTTTTTCTTTTCTATTTCTTTAAGATTCATCGTAATTTTTATCTTTATCCGACAAGCTTAAGGATAACAGCAAAAGCACTTAGAATAATTCCGACAATCCAAAATCTCATAGTTATTTTACATCCGGGCCATCCTTTAGCTTCAAGATGATGATGAAAGGGAGAGCAAAGAAAAACTTTTTTATTCCTGATCTTTTTTGATAAAAGCTGAATAACGACCGAAAAAGCTTCAAGGAAAAGGATTCCTGCAATAATCGGAAGGATCACGGCCGAATCTGTCAAAAAAGCTACAACAGCCAAAGTAGTTGTCAGCCCCAATGTGCCCGTCTCCCCCATATAAAACCTAGCCGGGGGTATATTAAACCAAAGAAAGGTTAGAATAGTTCCCACAATAACCATACAAAAAGCAGCTAAATTTATTTGTCCTTGGAAAAAGGCTATTATGGCCAATCCCCCGAATATGCAAGCAAAAACACCCCCGGCCAATCCGTCTATTCCGTCTACCACTCCCCCAGCCCAGCAAGCAAGAAGAGAAATTATGAATAAGGGAATATACCAAAAACCAATGAAAATATTACCAACTAAAGGAACGTAAACACTGCTGAAATCAAGCTTGTAATAAAACCAAAGAGCTCCTATCGTTCCTATAATAAAAACTATAAAAAGCCTTTTTGAAAATTTTAGTCCCCCGTCAGAATTATCTCCTTTTTGGGAAACTTGTAAAAAATCATCCAAAAGCCCCACAACAGAAGCTGAAACAAGAGTAAAAAGAGGAAGCCAGGTTTGTGCCCTTGAAAGAAAGTTTAATTTTTCCGGCCAGAAACCGTTAAAAATATTGGATAAAAGAAAAAAACCAAGAATGACAAAAGCAGAAACTCCCCAGATTAAAACTCCTCCAAAGCGAGGAACTCTAACCTCTCTCTCTTTGTGAAGCATATTAAAAACAGAAGCATCATCCCCCATGATCGCTTTCGTTCTGGCTTCCTTTCTCCACATCTTATACTTATAAAGAAAATGGGTTAAAATAGGAGCGAAAATAATAGAGATAAAAGTTGCAGAAAGCGTTAAAATAAATATTTTTATTAAATTAACGGCTAACTCCGGATTTTCGTAAAAAGGCATATTTTTAAATTATATTAATAACCTACAAATTGAATCATTTTTTTAACCTCTGTAAATCTTTCTTGAGGAGAGTTGGCTCCCAGAACAATACTTATCAAATAATCACTTTCTCCAAATTCTTGAACTAAAAGAATACATCCCCCCGCTCTCAGGGTCCAGCCCGTCTTTCCTCCGAATAGATAATTTACTTTTCCCAAAAGCTCATTTCTATTATATGCAACATAAACTGTCTCTCCTTCATTATTTGATATCGGATAATAAGATTTGGCAGTAATTTCAAAAATTTCGGGGTGTTTTTCTAATATATTTTCGGCTAACGTAATCAAATCATGAGAACTTGATCTGTTAATTCCAATCTCATCAAGTCCCGTACAATTGAAAAAATAAGTATTTTTCAAACCCAATTTTTCTGATTCAAAATTCATTAGCTGAATAAAAGAATTTAATCGCTCCTCGGGTTTTAATTCTTGATCTTTAATATTAAAAGATTCTGCTATAGCATATGCTGAGCTATTATTTGAATGAATGAGCATAGCATGAAGCAAGTCGTTTAAAATTATTTGGCTCCCCTCTTCCAAATGATTGTTCCCGTATTTTTTTAATGCTTCCTTTGAAATAGGAACCGACTGAGAAAGAACAAAATATTCCGGATGCTCCAAGACAACCCACGCTGTCATTAGTTTAGTGATAGAAGCAATAGGAAAAGAGGTGTTTGCATTTTTTTCAAAAAGAACATCTTTCTTTCCTTCAGAAATTCTAACCGAAATAGCTGAATGAACATCCAAAAAAGATTCTTTTTCTTCTGGCTCTGTTTCTTCTTCTAATTCAATCGAGAAAGGCTTTATCTCAGCTCGATAACCGAGAACAGGCGGTTCATAATACATATTAAAGAAAAAAGAATCCAGGTTTTTTTTGATAACCATTCCTACAAAGAAAAAAAGCAAAATCAAAAACAAATATGGAAGATAAAAACTGATCTTTTTCATTCTTCTTTTTCTTTCTTTTTCAATGTTTTAATGTGAAGTTCTTTCAACTGATCTTCCGATATTTCAGAAGGAGTTTCCATCATTAAGCATCTGTTGTCCCCTGTTTTGGGAAAAGCAATAACTTCTCTTATGCTTGATTCTTTGAGCATAAGAGCTAAAAATCTATCAAATCCGATAGCTATTCCCCCGTGAGGAGGAACTCCATATTTAAAAGCTTCAAAATAGTTTTTAAACTTCTCTTTTATTTCTTTCGGAGAATGGCCAAAAACTTCAAACACAGCACATAAAAGATCCAAATCAGTAACCCTTAGACTCCCCCCACCTATTTCCCATCCGTTTAAAACAAGATCATATTGATAGGCTAAAATTTTACCGGGGTCTTTTTTAATTTCTTCAATGTTTTTTGTTTGAGGCTGAGTAAAAGGATGATGCATGGCTCCCCAGGTTTTACTTTCTTTGTGCCATTCAAAAGCAGGAAAATCAGTTACAAAACAAAAAGCTAATTCATCGGGATCATCTTTGTTTTCTCTAATATCAGGCCTATCAGTTCCATACTTTTCCATTGCTTCTTTAAATGTAATTCTTGGGAAAGGAATTTTAACTATTTTTTTCTCAGGGAAAACTTCTTTAACAAGTTTAGTGAAAAGATCTTCTGTTAAATTTAAAATTTCTTCCTGGCTCATGAAAGAAGTTTCCACATCTAATTGAGTAAATTCCGCTTGTCTGTCCGCTCTAGGATCTTCATCTCTCAAACATCTTGCTATCTGAAAATATCTTTCCATACCAGCCACCATTAAAAGCTGTTTGTACTGTTGGGGGGATTGGGGAAGAGCGTAAAACTTCCCGGGCTGTAATCTAGCAGGAACTACAAAATCACGAGCTCCTTCAGGCGTGGATTTAGTTAAAATAGGGGTTTCTATCTCAGTAAAGTCTTCTTTTTGTAAATAATTTCTCATAAAAAAGAGACTTTTTTGCCTTACTTTTAAATTATCTTGAAGCCTCTTCCTTCTAAGATCAAGATAACGATATTCCAGTCTTTTTTTCTCATCAATATCATAACCATCATCTTCAATAGAAAAAGGAATAACTTCCGAAGTGTTTAATATCTTCAAGGATTCCGCTTTCAACTCAACGCTCCCTGTTTCAATCTTATCGTTTACCATATTCTCGGGTCTTTCCTTAACTTCTCCTTCAATCTCAACAACCCATTCTGATCTTAAATCCTGGGCAGATTTATAAAAATCGCTTTTGGGAGTGAAAACTACTTGCAAAATTCCGCTTCTATCTCTCAAGTCAATAAAAATTAATTTTCCATGGTCTCTCCTTTTGTTTACCCAACCGCAAACCTTCACTTTTTTACCGATATTTTCAATTGTTTCCTTGTTAACGATTCTTTTCATGTTAAATATATTTCTTAACTTTTTTAATTATTTGCCCGGGCGTATAGTTTGTTTTAATTAAATACTCTTCTACTCCCAGTTTTTTGGCTTCCATTTTAGTTTCAGTATCGTCATAATTGGAAAAAGCCAACACAGGAACAGAAAAATCTTTAACTTTTTCTTTCAACTTTTTTAAAAAAATTATTCCACTCTCTTTGGGAAGGAGAATATCAAGAAGAATTAAATCTGGATTTTCTTTTTCAAAAATTTCCAACCCCCTTTTTACCTCAATAGTAAAAAAAGTCTTAAAACCAGCCTGCTCAAGTTTGTCTTGATACATATCAACCAATGATTTTTCATCTTCAATGATTAATATTTTTTTAGCCATAATAATTTAATTTATTTTAACATATATATTCCAAATTAAAAGCTTGACTTTAAAAAGCACTTGACAAACTTTTTTGAAACAATTACTATTTTAAATATATCAAAAATATGGATTACGCAGAAAAGAAAAGCTTAATAGTTCTCCCAATAGTATTTGTAGGTATTATTCTGTTTTACCTGATCTTTTACTTTGGGAGATTTTTTCAGATTTAAAGAATAAGTAATCCATAATAAATAATTTAGAAAAATCTCCCTTCACAAAAAGGGAGTTTTTTAAAATTAGCCCCGTTAGTTTTGCCAAAAGCAAAAAATGCTGCCAGGCAATAATATTTACCATAATATTCTTGTCAGTAGCATTGCGGGGCAAGCACTTTAACAAAAAAGGAGGTGGAATTAAAAGATAATAATTCGTCATTAAAAAAACAAAGGAGGTAAAGAAAATGACGATTAGCTTAAGACACGAAGGATCCGAAAGAAGATGCAAAAGATACAGCAATTATTGCCGAGAGATAACCGGCATTGAAGAGAATTTTAAGACTATCAAGAAAAAGCTTCAAAAGTCAAAGGAGCTTGGAATTTCAAAAGAAGAAAAAAGAGAATTGAGAAAAAAAATTAAAAATAAAAATTCAAGACTTAAAGACTTGAATGAGAGACTCGTTCCAGGGTTGAAAAAAGAAATGGAAGAAAATCAAAATTTTTAAATGAGGGGGCATATTAGAATGAAAGAAATTTTAAATCTTGAAGGAAGAGATTTCAGTGAGTTTCAATCATACGGCTGGGAAGAAGATGAGATAAGAAAAAAATTAAAGGAAGAAAATATTCAAGCAGAAGAAAGAGAAGATCTTGAAAGAAGACTTCACTATTTGAAAGAATGGATGATTCCCGAGATGAAAAATACAATGAGATTAAAAGTAATAACCGTTTAAAATTTCACTTTCCTTTATAAAAACCCGGTCGAAAACTAATTTCGGCCGGGTCGTCAAATTGTTTCACTTGACAAAAAAAATAATAATGTCAATGTATTAACCATAGTAATTTAAAAAATTAAGGAGGGAAGAAATGAAAAAAAAGCTGAAAAGCTTTTTGAAAAGTAGGAACAATAAAATGAAAGTTAAAGTTGCAACCTTTTTAAAAAAATCGAGAAAAGAATGCTTAAAAGGAAACGGAAGACCGAAAAAAAGAATAAATGATAATGGCAATTTATCTGAATAATTTATAAATCAAAAGCCGGGAGTTAAAACCCGGCTTTTCTATTTAAAAATCTTTTTGACTTCATTCCATATTTCATCTTTGTTCTGTTTTTCTTTCATCCAATACCACCATTCACTTCCCCAAAAATAGAAAGTATCCAAACCTGTTTTTTTTGCATATTCAACGTTCTTCTTAAATTGTTCAAGATTCATTGTTTTTTCCTGCTCTTCAATTGGAGAATCATATAAAAGTTTTGGCCCCCAAGGCTCTGCTTGAAATTCAACGCAAGCTACCTCTTTATCATAAAAATTCTTTACAAGCTGAGCTCTCCTGTAATAGAAAACGGGAGGAATGGGATAGGTAACGTAAAAAGACATTTGGCTGAACCAAACTTTTCTGTACATGGTAACTCCCACAACATCACCTATTCGGGCTGCTCTGAACCAAATAGACCATTCTCCACTGTCAGATATTATTACCGGTCTTTTTTTAAAATCAAGCTCTCTTACCAGATCCGCTTCTTTTCTGAGAAATTCCTTACTATGAAGCCAGGGACAGTCACCAAAAGGAAAAAACGGTTCGTTTTCTATCTGCCAAGAATAAATAATTTCCGAATCTCTATAGCGCAAAACTATTTTTTCAATCATTTTTAAAATCCTCTCTTCTTGTTCTTCTCTGTTCAAAGGTTTGACCCATTCGGGAAGATGGCATTCGGGCCAACGAGGCGTCTTCATTCCTATCACCAAAAGTATTTTAGCTCCCCTATCTCCCGCTTCTTTTATCTGCCAGTCCAAGTCATCAAAAGAATATTCGTTTTTCTCTGGTTCAATTAAATCCCAGTGAACGGCAATCTTAAGATGTTTTGCTTCCAGATCATCAAGCAAGGCTAAATAATTTTCTTTCCAATTCAGACCCAAGCCAGAACTATGTTTTTGGGAAAAGTTAACTCCCCATTTTATTTCCTCAGACATAGGAGCTTTTCCTAAAAAGAAAAAAGCAATAACTAAAAGAAAAATAGCAATTAAAATTAAAATCAGCATCTTGAAATTAATCTTCATTAATGTTTATTATATCTTAAAAAAGAAAAAACCACTAAAAAAGAGCCCAAATAAATTGGGCTCTTTTTTTTATTCAGTAGGATTTTGCGGTGGATTCTCGCTGGGAGGTTCTTCGGGGGGTGTTTCATCGGAAGACGGTTCTTCTTCTTTTTTATTCATTAAAAAATATACCACCAAAGCAACTACCGCAACAGCAACTATTATCCAAATTGTAGAATTCATAACAAAATAGGGTTAATTAACTTTTTAAACCTCGACTTTGTTCTTCTTTTTTTATTTTCCCTCTTTTTTAAAATATTGTCAATTGATTTTTGTGGAAAGTGAATCGGCTAATTTATATATATTCCCTGCTCCCATAATTAAAACAACATCATTTTTTTCTACATTATCTTTTAAATATTTTTCTATTTTTTCTTTTTCAAGATAAAAAACAGAATCACTTTTAATTTTTTCAACTAATTTTTCAGAACTCACCTTCTCTTTTATGTCTTTTGATTCTCTTCCTGCAACATCAAAAATATCCGTAACGATAGCTTCATCAAAAAAATTTTCTTTTAAGGAAGTTTTAAAACAATCAACAAAATCATTAAATAAGTAAAAAGTCCTCTGATATTGATGAGGCTGGAAAACAAAATGAATTTTTCTTTCCGGCCATTTCTCCCGGACAGCTTTTAAAGTAGCTAATATTTCCGTGGGATGATGACCATAATCGCTAACAATTAAAAAATGGGGTGATTCTTTAATTTCAAACCTTCTCCATGATCCTTTATAGTCTGAAAGAGATTCAAAGGTAATCTCATCTTTTATGCCAAGCTCCCTTGAGAGCGTTAAAACAGAAAGGGCGTTATAAACATTATGATCTCCGGGGATTTTCATTATTCCCCTTAATTTTTGACTTTCTTTTTGTTTTAAAGAATATTTCAATATTTTAAAAGGAAGTTCTTCTGCTCCCAGTTTTGAAATATTTTTGTCATCTTCGTTTAAAATTAAAATTCCATTTTTTTTAATAAGAGACAAGTATTTTTTGAAAGTAGTTAAGATGTTATCCAAATTTTTATAAT
>CAZBVF010000001.1:0-2986 GCA_964495335.1 uncultured Candidatus Saccharibacteria bacterium | reverse complement strand
TAAACAAAGACTTAATTGAAGAGAAAATTGATCAGGGAAAGGAATATTTACTGAGAATGATAGATGAAAAAGAGAATGGTGCTCATAAATATTATTATGCATTAGAAGATTCTTTTGAAGAAAGATTGCACATCATATATACTTCCTCTCTTTTGTACACTCTTTTGAATATTTACGAAGAAGAAAAAGACCCTGATCTTCTGGATCAAATAATTGATTCGGGAGAATTTATTCTTTCCATGCAAAACAAAGAAGAAGGAAAAGCGTATGGTGCTTTCTTTTACTCTTACTACCTTCCTTCTTCCCGAGAAGAAACAGAAGGGTTGGATGAGAAGGGAAGGGAAAAGAAATTTGTTGTTGGTACAACATCAAAAACAATATTTACTTTAATTCGCCTTTATAATTTAACCGGGGAAGATAAATATTTGGAATCTGCCAAGTTAGGCGCTGACTGGCTGATTTCCATGCAAAAATCAGACGGTAGCATGAAGCCTTATTTAAGATACAGGGATGACACTTGGTATAGTGGCTCAAAAGAGTCTTTACTTTATAACGGGCAAGTTCTCTCTGCTCTTTCTAAAACTTACTTGGTCACAGGAGAGGAAAAATACTTCAAATCAGCAGAAAAAATTGCAGAAAGATTTGCCCAAAAATATGAAGAAGCGGGAAGAGATTTTATTGTTGGGGATTATCGTTCTGAAAACCCGATATCCAATTCCTGGGTGGCGATGTCTTTTATAGATTTTTACAAAGCAAGCAAAGATGAATATTACAGAGAAATTATTTTCGAAATGATAGATTTAATATTAAAAGAGCAAAGAGATGATTCATCAAGCATAATGGATTACGGCCAATTTAAAGGGGCTTATTCCAGCAGTGGGAACGGATGGATAGCAGAAGTTATTTCTGAAGTTTACGAGCTCTGCAGAGAAGAGGGAATGGAAAACTGCGAAAAATACAAAGAAGCTTTATTAAAATCAATCAGATGGAACATCCAGCACACTTATATTAAAGAGAATAGCTCTTCTTTAAAAAACCCCGAGAGGGCGAACGGGGGTATTTTTTGGAACAGAAACGAAAAGTATGTAAGAACCGACTCTGTCTGCCACGGAATTAACGCTTATATCGGAATAGTAAAATATTTGCCTGAAGGAACATTAGTGTCCGTTTCAGAATAGATTTTTATAGCTATTCTTTGGGAAAGAATTTAAAAAGATAGCTGTTTCTGAAATGCTTGTAAAGCTTTCCAACAAGAAGAACGTAAATTAAAATACTGTGAAATTGGCGTAAAAAAAATCAATATCGGATTTTTCCCTTTTTTTCAGGTATTTCATTGAATCCGAACTTTTTTAACCGTTCTTTGGCCGTCTCTTTTTGAAGGCCTGAAACATGGGAAGAAAACTCTTTTAGTGTTTCTTCTTCTGTTTTTGAGTGAAAGTTGTTACTCATCAACTTTGTAATGTCTTTTTAAAAGAATCATTGCTTCTTCAATGTTGTCAACTAAATGATATATTTCTGTGTCTTCTTTATCAATTGACTTGTTTCTTTGGCAAAGAGTTTCCTGGATCCACTTGAGAAGAGGACGCCAGTAATTTTTATGAATTAAGATAACGGGAATCTTTTTAATTTTTTTTGTCTGTATTAAAGTGATAATTTCAAAAAATTCATCAAGGGTGCCAAATCCGCCGGGCAAGAAGATATATGCTTGAGATCCGAAGGTGAACATTACTTTTCTAATAAAAAAATAACGAAAAGAAATGGAGTCTTTGGCGTATTTGTTTAATATTTGCTCTTCGGGCAGATCAATGTTCATTCCAACGGAGTTTTTCCCGGCCAAATAGGCTCCTTTGTTTGCTGCTTCCATAATTCCACCGCCCCCGCCTGTTACAATGGTATATCCTTCCTTTGAAAGGCGGTATGCCATATCAAGAGCTTCTTTATAGTATTCAGTTTCTGGTTTTGCACGAGATGAGCCAAAGAAGGTTACCGTTTTCTCGTGTTTTTTTAAAAATTTAAATCCCTCCTTGAACTCTTTTGTTATCCTGGACATTCTTGCTGTTGAAGAGTCCTTTATGTGAGGTTTCTTGAAAGTTTCATTTTTGTTTTCCATATATATTTTTAATTTAATAGACCAAAAAAGTAGTAAGAACCGAGAAAAAGAAGCAGAATAGAAGCGATTAAATTAAGGATAGATACAAATTTGGGAGAAACTATCCAAATTCTGAAAGTGAAAACAGCAACTAAAAGAATGATAAGTTCATCAAGCATATAGAAAAAGATATAAAGGCCGATATAAAGGAGGGAAAGATAAGTTGAAAGTTCTGCTTTAGCGAGGATCCCTGCAAATAAAACTGGGAAAAAGGCCGTACAAGGAAATTCAATAATAGTGACAATGACAGCGAAAAGGAAGATAGCTCCGACCAAAACAGCAATGCTTGATTTCTTTTGAAATACTTTTTGAATTCTCCCGGAAAGTTTTTCGGAAATTCCCCCAAACTGACAAACAGCTTTTCCTTGACGAGCCTTTAAAAATTCTCTCAAGAAATAGAAAGCTCCGATTAAAGCCAAAATCCCTATTAATATCTCCATTCCTCTGATATAAGGAGCTAGGAAAACGAAAAGACGGTTCCAGAGAAAGACTAGGATACCGTAAGATACTATGGTTGTTAAAAGAAATATTCCCCCGAAAACCAAAATTCTTTTTCTCGATTTCAAAGAAAGGACCAATCCTAAGATTAAGACCATAGCTCCCAGAGAACAAATATTAAATCCGTCTAAAACCCCTAATGCTATAGCTAGAAGGGGAATGGAAACTTCGTCAGTGTTAACTTGTCCCAAAAAGGGGATTTTAACTTTTTGAGGCGCTGGATCAATTATTTCCCCGGAGCATTCTTCTATGCATTGTTCAATCTCTCTGCTGGTTTGATCGCTAAACCCGATAAAGTATTTTTCTTTTGTGAAAATTACAGGAACTAATGCTTGCTCT